>JALZUY010000177.1 GCA_023301395.1 Nonlabens sp. | reverse complement strand
TAAGGAACTGGTTCCTTAAAAATGGGTCCATCATAACAAAAAGTATGAAACTCTCCATTTTCACCGCATACATCTACCTCTTCAGGTAAGCTGTCAATGAGCTCTTTAGTTATCGTTTTTCCAACAAAATTTTCTGTAAAGTACTTAGCATTTGCGCATACAATAACAGCTTTAAACCCTAAATCTATAAATTCATTAATAAGTAAGCGTGTGTCTTTTCTCCAAAGCGGAAACACTGTTTTAATTTGATGCGGTGCTAAGTTTTGCTCTCGATACGTTTTTAAATCTTCTAAAAATATATCACCAAAAACGGAATGTGTAAAACCTTCGGCTTTTAAACCGTTGACTGTTTCATTCATAATGTTTTCATAGTCTTCCATACTTGGTTGCTCTGGTAGAACAATGGTTTGTAATGGAATACCTATGGCTTTAGTTTGTGCCTCTAATAAACTAATAGGTAAGCCGTGCATAGAAACGCGGTTATATTTACCATTAACTGAAGTCACTAATTTATCTATAGAGTAATTAGAATCTTGTAATAAATAATAAAGGGCTATAGCAGAATCTTTGCCAGAGCTCCAATTAAAATATGTTTTAACATTCAATAACTCGTTCATATAATTTTCTTCTAATTTAATAAATAGAGTAGAGCAGGTATAACATCTTGAGTAGGATAAGACTCATTAATAATTGTCGTTACAGAAGTAACAGACTGATAATTTTGAGATGTATAACCTTTGATGATAAACATTTGATCCACTCGATTTTGAAAATTCACATAAGTACTGTTAGTATTTATATGACTGTAATTAAAATAGATGCGGTGGTTTTTTGAAATAGGAATTGTTTCTTCTAGACTGTTTATATAGGCTTCTCCTAGAATAGGGACTTCCCAAGTGGTATTAAAACAGCCTGCATTTCCAAAAATTCTAGGATATTCTGAGATTGCAAACAAAGAAATTAATCCACCATAACCATTTCCCATAACCACATTATCCTTAGGCTCATCAGATACTTGAAAATTTGCTCTTACAAACGGTATTACTTCGCTTGTTATAAATTTTAGATAATTGTCTGAGTAAAGACTATTGAATCCAGTTTGTTTTTTTAATTCATCTCTTGCAAATGCAGTTTGGGTTAATTCTTTAGGCTGTTGAGGCATGTACTCATTCAATCGTTTTTTAGGATTATTAGCAATGGCGATAACTATACTAGGAGCTATAGAGTTATTATTAGTTAAAGAATCCATAATCACATCTAGTTCCCAGGAAGTAGTTCTAGTATTTTTGTAATCATTGAAGACGTGCTGTCCATCGTGCAAGTAAAGAACTTTATATGTAACATCAGTTAATGGATAACCTTTTGGCAACCATATGTCTAGATTGCGATTATTTACATAGCTAGATTTGAAATTCTTATGGTGTAAAACCGTATCATTTGAAATAGGATGTTGAATATCAAAGCTTGTTTCATTGCTAGCTGCTGCTGGTGTAAAAACGTTTGTAGGTGATTGATCTTTACAAGAATAGATTACAAATAAGGCAATCACATAAAAAATAACTTTCATAAATTATTGATTATAATGTCCGTAGCGTTGCAATGCGTACTTGTAGAGTTCATTCTTACCTGCTAATCCAAGTTTATGAATCATATTTTTTCTGTGTTTACCAACTGTACTTACTGCGGTTCGTCGTTCCACAGCAATCTCTGCCGATGTTTTTCCTAAAGCGATAAGTTTGAGAATATCTGTTTCACTGCGTGATAACGCATGATTACTTTCCTTCGCATTTTTAATTATTACAGTACTCATATCTATGGCGCTGTCAAAATAGAAATCTCCAATAGCTACAGTTTCAATTGCTTTTTTAAGCTCTGTTAAAGGGCTTATTTTAAGCACATAACCATCGGCACCGGCATCTATCATTTCTCTAATGGCACCAGGATTATCGTACATGCTTAATGCTATTACCTTAGTAGTATCATTTTTAGATTTAATTGCTTTACACAATTCTACGCCATTCATTTCAGGCATATTAATATCAGTAAGGACGATTTTGGGCTTTACATAGTTGAACATTTCTAGCATGTCCTTACCGTTTTGAGCACTTCCTATAACTTCTATTTTAGAATCTTGTTCCAAAAAAACCTTAAGACCGTCGCTGAGCGAAACATGATCTTCGGCGATAGTTATAAATATCATAAAATAGAAATTTCTATATTGATGATAGTACCACGATTAATGACTGTATCTATTTCAAAAATACCATCTAAGTTTTGAACTCTAGTTTTAATATTATGAAGTCCTGTTCCAGTAATTTTTTCAGAATCCTGATTAAAACCATTTCCATCATCTTCAACTATAATGCTTACATGATCTTTATAACCAGTTAATATAATACTAGCATGTTGAGCATGAGCATGTTTTATAATATTATTAAGTAATTCTTGAATGATTCTAAATATTCCTAATTCTAAACTATTACTTAAAATACCTTCTAAACCATGATGAACAACTTCAACTTGTAAGGATTGAGCGGCGTTAATCTTATCCGATAGTTGTTCTAAAGTTCCTATTAAACCATGTGAACTCAATACACTACTTTTTTGAGCGTGTGATATATTTCTTACTTTTGTATAAGCTTCGTTCAGTAAACTATAAGCGTTTTCTAAAACCTTTTTAGATTCAACTTCTTTACTTTTCCCTATTACATTTTCAATACACATGCGAGCGGTTGTTAATGAGCTACCTATGTCATCATGTAAGTCTAGAGCAATCTTTTTACGTTCTTTTTCTTGTCCAGTAATCATTGCATCAATACTGGCGAGTTCTTGATCTCTTAGTAAGTTTTCTTCTCGTTCTTTTTGAATCTGAACTTCAACTAACATCAGTGCTTGTTTTTGACGCATTCTATTGAAGAGGTAAGCGCCTATTCCAGATAGTGAAGCTAGGATGAACAGTAATAGATAAATCTTATTTTGGCTGTTTAAATTTTCTGTAGTAAGCTCTGCATTCTCTAAGTCTTTTTCAGCAGTTTCATATTTGGTTTGTAATTCTTTAATATTTTTTCCAATTACATCACTATTCAATGAATCCTCCTCAGATATGAATTGATTGTAATAATCAACTGCCTTTTCATAGTTACCGGCAGCTGCTTGCGCATCGGCAATATTACGTAGTAAATTCACATTGAATTCTTTATCATTTTTATTTTTTATGAGCTGTTGAACATTTATTAAATTATCAACGGCTTTTTGTTCTTGACCTATCGCCATTTGTAACATCGCAAGGTTATTAAGTCTTACAGCAATGTTGATGGTATCCTTTCTGCGTCTAGTGTCCTTAAGGTTTTTATTATAATAGAATAAAGCAGAATCATTGCGTTGTCTATAATAATGTAGGGTACCAAGATTGAACTCTGTATCAACTAATTCTTTTTCTAAATTTCCATTTATACAAATTTGTCTCATTTCATAACAAATCTCTTGAGCCTTCTCATAGTTACCTAGCTGGATTTCCTTGAACATAAAATAAAACTTACTTTTTATAAGTAGTTCAGGATTATTAAGCTCTTGAGCAATCGCTAGATTTTCTTCCATTAATGACTCTGGAGCTATTTGTAACTGGTTTGCTGAGTTATTGAGCTCCATCATATAATCGTTTGCGCGGAAAATAAGACGTTTATTCTCATGACCTTGTTTAGATTTTTGAAAATCTAAATACGCATTTTCAAAATCGTCCTCAGCAAGTTTAAGCCCACCAGTTGCAATAAGGTATTGTGCTTTTTCTTCCTCATCAATTTGAGTGAAATCATAATGATTTATCATCAATCTTAAATCTTCAATAGCATTACGATCTAGAAGTGTAATAACGCTATCTAGCGGTTTAATCTGTGCAGTTATAAGTTGTAAATTCAATGAAAACAAAGCTAGTACAAGTAGTGCCAAGTGTTGTGACCTTGATGAGAATCGCTTTGGTGCAGTCATTTTTTGATAGGGAATCGTCATATTAACAAATATAACAAACTCTTATTAGACCCCATGTTTTCATAGAATTTTCTATAGTCAAGGAATTAAACATGGTTTTGTTTAATTCATTAAATTTGGAGAACATACTTTTTGAGTTTGTATTCGCTTTTGCGAAAGCGTGATTCATATCATTCATAAAACCATTAATTACTGTACCCTATGAAATATTTAAAGATGGCTGGTCTGGCACTAGCAGCAACTGCATTTATTGCATGTAATCAAAATGTTCCTGATACGATGGAAGCTCCTGTAGAAGATTTCAACTTCAATGTCACAGAGTTTGCAGACATAGGTGTCTTGCGTTATCAAATTCCAGGTTGGGAAGAACTGGACTTACAACAACAAAAACTGGTTTACTATTTAACACAAGCAGGATTAAGTGGTAGAGACATTACATGGGATCAAAATTACCGTCATAATCTAGAATTACGTAAAGGACTTGAGACTATTTATACCACTTATAAAGGTGATAAAAATGATATTGATTGGAAAGAATTTGAAATTTACTTGCATAGAGTGTGGTTTGCAAATGGAATCCATCACCATTACAGTATGGATAAAATGAAACCTCAATTTAGTAAAGCCTACTTTGAAAATTTAATGGAAACAACTGGTGTTACCATAAAAGAAGAAGTATGGATGATGATGTTTAATGATATAGATGCTAAGAAGGTAGATAAATCTAAGGACAAAGATATAGTACTTGCTAGTGCTGTAAATTTCTATGGTCCTGATGTTACTGAAGATGAAGCAAGAGCTTATTACAAGAGTATTCCTGTAGATGAAAATGAACCTATTGAAGTAGGTTTAAATTCTAAACTGGTAAAGGAAAATGGTAAACTGGTAGAGTACACTTATAAAAGCGGTGGATTATATGGACCAGCAATGGATCAAATGATTTATTGGTTAGAAAAAGCACAAGCTGTTACTGAGACTGAAGAACAAGCAGAAGCGCTAGGATTACTCATTGAATATTATCAAACAGGTGATTTACATAAATGGGATGAGTATGCCATTGTATGGGCAAAATCTACAGAAGGTGCTGTAGACTGGCTTACTGGTTTTGTAGAGGTTTATAATGATCCCATTGCCTATAAAGGAAGTTACGAGACGATTGTTCAAATCAAAGATTTTGACATGTCACGTAAAATGGAAGTGTTGAGTGGAAATGTACAGTGGTTTGAAGACAACTCACCGCTAATGCCAGAGCATAAAAAGAAAGAAGTTAAAGGAGTAAGTTATAAAACAGTAAATGTAGCTGGTGAGGCTGGAGATGCTAGTCCAGCAACGCCTATAGGTGTAAATTTACCTAACAATGTTTGGATAAGAGAAGTTCACGGTAGTAAGTCTGTTTCTCTAGGGAATGTTATTGCTGCTTATGGAAGTGCTGGTAGTTCTGGTAGACTGGAAGAGTTTGCCTTTGATGAGGAAGAAGTAGCTCTTGAAAAAGAATATGGCGCACTTGCTGACAAATTACATACTGCATTACATGAAGTGGTAGGTCATGCATCTGGTCAAATCAATAAAGGTGTTGCTACACCTAAGGAAACCTTGAAAAGCTATAAATCAACTATAGAAGAAGGAAGAGCAGATTTATTTGGCCTTTATTATTTGATGGATCCTAAACTAGAAGAGCTAGGTCTAGTAAAAGATTGGAAAAAAACAGGAACTGCTGCTTATGACGGTTATATTAGAAATGGACTAGTTTCACAATTAGTACGTTTAGAACTAGGTCAAGACGTTGAGGAAGATCACATGCGTAATAGACAATGGGTGAGTGCATGGGTTTATGAAAAAGGAATGGCTGATAATGTGATTCAAAAAGTGACCAAGAATGGTAAGACTTATTATGATATCCAGAATTATGAGAAACTTAGAGAGCTTTTTGGTCAATTACTAAAAGAAACACAGCGCATAACGAGTGAAGGAGATTTTGAAGCAGCACAGGCTCTCGTTGAGGATTATGGCGTTAAAGTAGATCAAGTACTTCATAAAGAGGTTCTAGAACGTAATAGCCAGTTTAAAACACCAGCTTATAGAGGTTTTGTAAATCCAGTGATTAAACCAGTAACGATAGATGGAGAAATTGAATCATTTATTATAGAGCAACCAGTTACGTTTGCTGAACAAATGTTGATGTATTCTAAGAAATATGGATACTTAGATTAATACTAATTCAGTGGTAAATAAAAGCCCCTTAAAAGGATTATTCTTTTAAGGGGCTTTTTCATTTGGAAAAAACAATTATTAAAATGTTTCTTTCTTGGCTTTCATTCTGTGATGAAAAGGGATTTTAAGACCTACGTAAAAATCAGCAGCGCGAGAATCATTTGATACTAGATTACTTAGTATAGAAGCAGACCCTATACTCAATGGGCCAAAACGTAATCCTGCGCCCCATGTCATATCAGCGTATTCCACAAAACTAATATTGGAATAAATGGTGAATAAGCGTGATTCATATCTAGGTACTATTGTTGTATAATTAATGTGGTTGTTACTATAAGCTGCGGTAGATTCATTTAATGAAAGTGCACCAACAGCGGCA
Source organism: Nonlabens sp. (assembly GCA_023301395.1). Lineage (GTDB taxonomy): Bacteria > Bacteroidota > Bacteroidia > Flavobacteriales > Flavobacteriaceae > Nonlabens. Next base: position 665 of record JALZUY010000177.1, on the reverse strand, counting down.
ACATAAATATTACGATCTACTCGTAGATCAAAGGAGTAACGTAATGCAGTCGGTAATTCCACAGTAATATTTTCATTTGAGGAGATGAATGTATAATTATCTTCAAGTGTTTGCTCAAAATCATCATCAAAATCATCAGTATTTACTGTGCCAGATATTGTATAATTATTCACTTCAACATTATTGTATGTTATACTACCTATATCAGTTAAACTTAATCCTATTTTAAGACGGTATTGATTATGCCCTTTTAATGCTAGAGTATCCATTTTCTTATCCTTTGCTAGTTCTGTACGGTACTCATAAATTAATCCTACATCACCACCTATACTTGTGCTACCATTACTGAAATCAAAATCATCATTATCATCAGTTGCAGTAGTACTAGAATATGATAGGTCACCGTTTGCGGTAATAGTTTCTGCTATGGAATCATAAGATCCGTTAATACTATTAGAATTCAAGAAGAATCCACCAGCTCCTAATAAATACTTTGCAGTAACACCAGCTTTAAGAAAGTGTGTTTTGCCATCTACTAAAACAAAACCATAAGTCAATCCAGCTTCAGCCCATGCATGTCCTGTAGTGTTGAGGTTTTTCATATCTATATTAAAATCCTTATCTAACAAATTATCAGATTGAAAGGTTTCAAAAAGATTACCATT
>JALZUY010000176.1 GCA_023301395.1 Nonlabens sp. | reverse complement strand
GGTTTTCTCAAAAGGCGACATAAAAAGAGAAGATGTATGGATCACTTCAAAACTGTGGAACGACGCACATTTACCTAAAGATGTAGAACCAGCGCTACAACAAACCTTAAACGACTTACAACTAGACTACCTGGATTTATATCTTGTTCACTGGCCAGTTGCATTTAAACCAGGTGTTCCCATGCCTGATAATGCAAACGACTACTTAACTCCTCAAGAAGCACCAGTTCACGAAACATGGAACGCGATGACTGAGATGAAACAAAAAGGTCTTGCTAAGCACATAGGTGTATCTAATTTCAGTAAAGCAAAACTGGAAGATTTAATTTCAAAAACCGATGAGATTCCCGAGATGAATCAAGTAGAACTGCACCCATTATTACAACAGAATGATCTTTTTGAGTTTTGTAGTAATAAGGGAATTCATTTAACTGGCTATTCCCCATTAGGAAGTGGTGATAGATCTGATAGCATGAAACAAGAAAATGAACCTAATATGTTTGAAAAAACTACGGTTCAAAAAATAGCTAGTAAGCACGATTTTTCTCCTGCTCAAGTATTAATCAATTGGTCTGCACAACGTGGAACGGCTGTGATTCCTAAATCAACTAATCCTGTTCGTATTAAAGAAAATCTAGATGCTGCAAGATTACAACTAGATCAAGAGGATCTTAAAAATCTAGCACAACTCGATGAACATTATAGATATGTAACCGGTAAATTCTTTGAAATTCCAGAGAAAGGTTATGATAATATTTATGATGAATGAACCTGACTTCATTTAATGTTTCACATAAATACCCCATAAAGGGTATTTATAACAATTACAGTTTTGACTTATATTTACACAGTGGTAGTTAATATTCACTTTTTAAGTAAGTATTAATTATTATGAAATGAAAGCCTTTAAAAAGGAGCTTACTGAATAAATTCTAGACGTGTAGAGGCGACTAAAGTTTACTTCATAAAAAAAGCTTGCAGTGATGCAAGCCTTTTTGATTTATAATCCTCAAGAACTACTTAGCAATATTCACCGCTCTAGTTTCTCTAATCACAGTAACTTTCACTTGACCTGGATAAGTCATATCAGTTTGAATCTTTTGTGAGATTTCAAAAGATAGTTGTGCTGCTTTATCATCTGTTACTTTCTCGCTTTCTACAATTACACGTAGTTCACGACCTGCTTGTATCGCATAAGCCTTTTCAACTCCATTAAATCCAAAAGCAATTTCTTCAAGATCTTTCAAACGCTGGATGTAAGAATCAAGTACTTGACGTCTTGCTCCAGGACGTGCGCCACTTATGGCATCACATACCTGAACGATAGGAGAAAGTAATGAAGTCATTTCAATCTCATCGTGGTGAGCTCCTATGGCATTACATACCTCTGGTTTTTCACCATGCTTCTCAGCAAGATTCATACCTAGAATTGCATGAGGAGTTTCATCTTCAGTCTCTGGCACTTTACCTATATCGTGTAGAAGTCCTGCACGTTTTGCAAGTTTAGGATTCAATCCTAGCTCAGCAGCCATAGTTCCACAAAGTTTTGCTACTTCTCTACTGTGCTGTAATAAATTTTGCCCATAAGAAGAACGGTATTTCATTCTACCTACCATCTTAATCAACTCTGGATGTAAACCGTGTATTCCTAAATCAATAACGGTACGTTTACCAACCTCAGCAATTTCTTGATCGATTTGTTTTCTAGTTTTTGCAACTACTTCTTCAATACGTGCTGGGTGAATACGACCGTCAGTTACCAACTTGTGTAATGATAAACGTGCTACTTCTCTACGTACTGAGTCAAAACAAGAAAGTATAATAGCGTCTGGTGTATCATCTACAATAATCTCTACACCTGTTGCTGCTTCAATAGCTCTAATGTTACGACCTTCACGACCTATAATACGTCCCTTAACATCGTCAGACTCAAGGTTGAATACTGACACACAGTTTTCTACTGCTTCCTCAGTTCCTATACGTTGAATGGTATTAATAATTACTTTGCGAGCTTCTTGAGTTGCAGTTAATTTTGCCTCTTCAATAGTATGCTGTATGATACTCATTGCTTCGGTCTTTGCCTTATCCTTCAACGTTTCTACAAGTTGCGCTTTTGCATCTTCTCCAGACATACCACTTATCACCTCAAGTTGTTTCACTTGGGAAGCGTGCATCTTATCTACCTCAGATTGCTTTTTAAGAATCGATTCTCTTTTTGAGTCTACTTCACTTATTTTACTAGTTAACTTTTGCTCTAGCTGTTTTGCTTTTGCTAGCTCACTAGAGGCTTTTGATTCTTTGTCTCTTGTGCGCTTTTCAGCATCGCCCATTTTCTTTTCACGGTTCATGATTTCTTTTTCATGCTGTGATTTGAGCTCTATAAATTTTTCTTTGGCTTTAAACGTTTTTTCATTTTTAATCTTATCACCTTCTACTTCGGCTTCTTTAATTAAAGATTTAGCATCTTTTTGAGCATCGGCTATGAGTTGAGAGGCTTTACCTTTTTCAACTATTGATTTTGCTATTAAATAACCTATTACTAGGCCTATGACTAATGCCGCGATGGCATATATAATTGTTTGTGTTTCCATTGGTTGTTGTATATAAAAAAACCTGCACAAGTTTGGGTTTTGTATGAACTCCTTAAATAAAAGTTTAAGGTTAACTGGCTGATCAAGGATCCGACTCATATGTTCGGCTTGCTTTTACAACCACGACTCACCTTTTTTAAAGAAATACGTGTTGAGTTCACCAAAAAATGAAACAAGTGCAGGTAGTAACTGTTTTTATTTAAAGAACGACTAAGACAATTGTTGAGATAGTAACTGGTTCAAGATTTCTAATTGTTCCTGAGCACTGGTCACATCTTCACTACTATCTATATTTATTTGTTCAGATTTTGCTGCAAATTGCAAAGCACACATTGCTAGAACGTCTTGCTTATCTCTTACCGCATAACTGCTTTCAAGCTGTTTAATCATCACTTCAATATTTTTTGCTGCTTTACGCAAACCTTCTTCACGAGAAGGATCTATGGTTAATGGATAAACCCGATCTGCAATAGAAATCTTTATCTTGAGTTTATCTGCCATTATGAAGCTAGTTGATTTATACACTGATCAATTTCTCTCACGAGTGCATTAATTTTGAGCTTGGTTTTTGTTTTATAATCATCACTACCTAGCATAGCATTTGCGGTTTTAAGCGCTACATTTCTTTCTTCACTTATTTGTAACGCCTCGACAAGGTCTTTATTATCGAGTTCCAGCTGCGACATTGTAGTCTCTACCTGGTTGTTTTGCGTTTTTAATCGTGTATTTTCTTCAATTAAAGCTTTGACTTTAAGCTCGATACTTTTAATTTGTGAAGATAATGTAGCCACTATAGCAAATTTTATACTGTTAATACAAAATTAGGTTTACCATTAGACTTATCAAACAATAATGGAACAAAGTTTGAAAGACCATGAAGAATTCTCTTTGCAAGTTGCCACGAGCCTATTATATTTAGCCTATGTTACACAAAAAATTATTTTTCTTCCCCTTAATACTATTAGTATTTTCTTTTGGCGCAAGCCAAAGCCATAAAAAAATACCGCAAGGTTATTTTGAGAATCCACTGGAAATAGATTTGAAATTATCAGGAACTTTTGGAGAATTAAGGTCCAATCATTTTCATAGTGGACTAGATATTAAAACAAATCAGCGTACTGGTTTAAAAGTAAAAGCGACTGCTGCAGGTTATGTAAGTCGTATTAAAATTGAACGCTATGGTTACGGCAAAGCGTTATACATCACTCATCCAAATGGTTACACCAGCGTTTATGCACATTTAAGCAAGTTCTCGCCACGCATCGAGGAATATTTAAAGAAGAAACAATACGCTAAGGAATCTTATGAAATCCAGTTGTTCCCTACAGATCTTGAGTTGAGAATAGATCAAGGTGAACAAGTTGCTTTTAGTGGAAACAGTGGTGGTAGCGGTGGACCTCACTTACATTTTGAAATTAGAGATAGTGCTGCAAGACCTATTAACCCTATGATGCTAGGAATTGAAATTCCGGACACAAAAAAACCTCTTGTTAAACAAGTCATGGCTTATCCTCTTGATGAAAGCTCTACTATAAATGGAAAAAAGGAACCTACTTTATTGCGACTCATCCCACTTAAAAATGGCGGATTTAAAACTGAAAAACTAAACGCATATGGTCTCATAGGAATGGGCGTGAATACTAGTGACCGACAGAATGGTGCAAATAATCAAAATGGCGTTTATCAAATCACCACTAGCTTTAATGGCTCACCTAATTTTGAAATTTGTTTTGATACTTATGCTTTTAATGAAACAAGATATCTGAATCAAATGATTGATTATGCTTTCTTTAAAGAGAATAAAAGCAGAATCTCTAAATTATTTGTTCCTCCAGGTAGTCCATTGAGTCTTTATGGAAATACTATTAATGAAGGAATGCTGTCATTATATGAGCCAGGTTCTAGAAGTAATTATAAAATAAGCATTAAAGATTATAAAGGTAACACGAGTAACATCACAGTTGACATATCAAATGAAAATGCACCTGCTGAGGTGATATTACCATCAAACGACGGACTTGAATTTGTAAGTCATAGTGCTACTTTAAATAAAAAATTAGGGAATTATAATGTAATTATCCCTAAAGGTGCGCTCTATGAAGATGAACTACTGGAAATAACAGAGCACTTAGACACCATTACTATTCATAGAGATATTGTACCACTGCATAAAAGTATGATTCTAGAATATGATATAAGTGCAAAAACAGGTGACGATCTCGACAAATATTACATCGCTCGTATTACAAGTTGGGGCGCAGCATATCATGTAAACACAAAAAGGAATGGAAATAAACTCACAGCTTATAGCAAGTACATGGGAAAATATGCTATTACTAAGGATGATAAAAAACCAACAATTAAAGCGGTTAACTTTAAAAACAAGCAATGGATAAGCAATAATAAAACACTCCGATTATCTATTGAAGACAAGGAAAGCGGCATAGATGGGTACCGAGCTACAGTGAATGGTAAATTCATACTCATGGAATATGACTATAAAACTGGAGTTCTTAAACACGATTTCTCAGATAATGTCGTTACTGATAATGAAAACCAACTTAAGTTAATCATAACAGACAATGCTGGAAATAGCACTACATTTGAAGCTACGTTTTTCCGCAAGAATTAATAAAGACATTTGAAAACCTATCTTTTCCTCTCCGCATTCCTATTAAGCCTTATCGCTATGGCACAACAAGCTACTATACAAGGTGTTATCCTTGATGGATTTAATGAACCTGTTAAAAATGTAAACATATCGTTAAAAGGAACTACCGTAGGAACTACTTCAAATGAGAATGGATTTTACACGCTTAAAGTTCCAGCTGACCAAAACGTAATTATCACTTTTACTTCTATAAGTTATAAAGGTGGTTTTAAAGAATTAAATCTTGAGCCTTTAGAAAAGTATGAGTTGAATATAGTTATGACTTCTGCAATTGAACAAATAGATACAGTCATATTAAACACCACAACACGTGAGGATTTAGAAGGGATCACAACCATAAGTCCAAAGGTTATACGTAAAATACCTGGTGCGCAGCCTGGTGTAGAAAATATTTTAAAATCACTTCCTGGCGTAAGTGGTAGTAACGAGTTAAGTACGCAATACCGCGCTCGTGGTGGGAACTTTGATGAAAACCTGGTTTACGTTAATGAGATTGAAGTGTACAGACCGTTTCTCGTGCGCAGCGGTCAGCAAGAAGGATTGAGTTTTGTGAATTCAGATCTGGTACGTAGTGTGGATTTTAGCGCTGGTGGATTTCAATCTAAATATGGTGATAAATTGAGTTCTGTGTTGGATATCGATTACCGTCGACCTACTGATTTTGGAGCTGGAATAGATGCTAGCTTGCTAGGAGTTAATGCTTTTGTTGAAGGAGACGCTTTCGCGAAAGCGTTTACAGGAATACTAGGAGTGCGCTACAGAGACAACAGTTTATTTATCAATTCTAGAGAAACTGGTGCGATAACAGTTCCAAGATTTTTTGATGCACAAACTTACCTGACCTATAAGATCAACCCCAAGTTGCAGTTGGATTTTTTAGGAAACATAGCTATTAATAGTTATGAGTTTGAACCACGATTCAGGCAAACTAATTTTGGAACTCTACAAGAACCGCAAGCAGTTGTAATACGTTATGAAGGTCGTGAGGACGATCAATATGAGACTTATTTTGGTGCATTTAAAGCAAGTTATGACGCGACTGAGGATTTGAGTTTGCGCTTTATAACTAGTATTTATCATACTCAGGAACAAGAACATTATGACATTCTAGCAAATTATGGCCTGGGAAGACCTAATACTGACATAGGTAGTGGAGACCTAGGATCAGTAGATTTTACAACCGCCATAGGGTCTGAACTAGAACATGGAAGAAACAATCTCGATGCCTTAATTATGACCGCCGAGCACCGAGGAACATTAGAAATCCCAAGTGAGAAAAAAGAAAACGATCGTATCGATTGGGGAATTAAATTCTCTAAGGAAGATATAAGAGATCGAGTACGCGAGTTCAATGTTATAGATAGTGCAGGTTTTAATATAAGACCACCGTTTCCTGATCTTGCAAACGATCAACCACATGCTCCTTTTACTGGACCATTAGTTCCGTTTGAATCTACGAGTGCCGACAATGATGTGCAGGTCACACGTTACCAGGCTTTTGGACAATACAGCAGTCGTGGTTATATAAAAGATAATGAGGTGTTCTGGAATGCTGGAATACGGTCACATACATGGAATGTAAGCGGTGCCGGAATTCAAAGCACTACACAAACTGTAATTTCACCACGTGGACAATTTGCTGTTAAACCGGCATGGAGTAAAACTGATATGCTTTTCCGTGTATCTGGTGGTTTGTATTATCAACCACCATTTTATAGAGAATTGCGAGATCAGCAAGGAGTTGTAAATCCAGCTGTAAAAGCACAAAAATCAATTCATGCCGTGATAGGGAACGACTGGAGTTTTAACTGGACTTCAAGTGATGGTAAAAAAAGACCTTTTAAATTAACTACTGAGATCTATTATAAAGACATTACTGATGTAAACACATACACACTGGAAAATGTACGTATAAGATACAGAGCAAATAACGATGCTGTTGCTTATGCTTATGGTATGGATTTACGTATCAATGGTGAGTTTGTACCCGGAACAGAAAGCTGGTTCTCTGTAGGTTATTTAAAAACCGAAGAAAACTTGAATGATAGAGGTTTCATCGCAAGACCGACCGATCAACGATTGAAATTTGGGATTCTTTTTCAGGATTACATTCCTAACATGCCACATTTAAAAATGTATTTGAATCTTGTTTATAATAC
>JALZUY010000175.1 GCA_023301395.1 Nonlabens sp. | reverse complement strand
GCAGCATCATGATCATGAACACCTTTTACATAACCACCAGAATAATTACCACTTGCGATTTCTTGAACGTAAGAAAGTAAATCTGCTGGCCCCATAATTCTTAACGCCTCTTTATCTCCAGTTTTGAAAATAGAGTAGGCTAGGTAAGCAGATCGATATACCTGTGCGTTTTCTGAAACTAGTTCTTGATTCCAGATTCCTTTAGACTGCGTCAGTATTTCGTTATGTAATTCTTGATAGAAATCAGTTCCTGTAAGATGGTAGAATAGTGCATTATCCTTAAAGACAATGGTTAGATCCAGCTGTTGTTTATTAACGCCAAATTTGTGTTTCCCCAACTTAATAATGTTGTCACCATCTTCATAAAGCTCGTTCTTATCCTTGAGTTTTCTCAAGGCATCTTCACGGGCAACTTTAAGAGCCGTTTCTATTCCTTCGGCTTTTCCAGCGTCGTCCAGTTCTTTTAATTGCACGACTATATCGCGTACCTTATTGATCATTAAATCACTGGCAAAATAACCATTGATCTCTGTAACGCTATCTAAGGATTGTGCTCGTTTTTGTACTCCTTTTAGAATACGTTCTGCCGCATTTTGATACGACAGTGCTTTCTTGTTACGTGCTTCAACCAGGCTACTTTTGCGATTATCAAAGGCCGCGTAAACTTCTTCACGCTTACCGATGATTTCTGTTATGTATTCATCATAGTCAGCAAATTTCCCTTCTAGTTCTTCTAACTGAATAGAAACCTTAGTGAGAAATTCATCACATTTTTCTGGTGTGTTTGCAATGTCCAGGTAATTGATAATACTTTGATCAATTAGCTTTAATTGTGCGGCAAAATCTGCTTGGGCTTCTTTTTTACCTACGGTTTTCACCTTATTCTTAATCGCCGCTTTTACCTGATTTATGGTAGCAAAAATCAACGAAATGTTTTCTATAATCTTTGTAGAATGAGACGTGTCTTCTATCTCTAGATTAGAAACGATATCTATCAATAGCTCGAGATCCTCAGCAATTTGATTCACCTCTTTCTCAAGGTTTTTAATCTCGATTACTTTCTTTGTAGCGTCTAGAGTCGTTTGCTTTTCGCCTACAGCATCGTGGTATGGAGCTAGTGCTTTATCATCTAATAAAAAGGTTACCGCACGACGTGATATGATCTCGTTTTGTTCAACGATTTGTTCCTCGATCCCTTTGATGAAAGCTTCGTCTACATAACGAATTTCATACAAACCTATCGCCTCACCACGCAAGGTGCGTAATTGCGTCAGTAATTGTACAAAGTCATTTATAGATTTGAACGACGTACTTTTTACTTTGCCAAAAAGTTCATCAGCCTTTTTAGAAATATTCTTAGTATCTGCAGCGGCTTGTTTGCGCAGCTGTTTTACTTTTTCAAATTCATCAATAGCAGCATTAGACGCTTTATTGATTTCGCCTAATGGTAGATTAAGTTGTTGTGTTTCTTCCTCGGGAAGCCAGTAATAAGCATCTAGAATATCCTTTGAAGCACGAGCAATATCATCATATAAACCACCGTAACTATCTTCTTTATTAAGAAGTGTCAATAGTTCATTTGCCTGAGCCATTGCTTTTACAATGTCTTTGTTACCTATCTTAAATAACATCGTGTCTTGATGCTCAGACGGCATTATATTACCTTTTAAATAAGGTGTTTGCCATATTTGCATCATGTGATGTTTCGTCTGCTCATCTTCTGTACGGAAATAACACAGTTCTCCATTCTCTAGAATAGTAAATCCATTACAGACAATAGGTGTTTTAACCGTCTGGTCAATAACATTATAGGACATGAGTACGTAAAGTCCGTCTGCGGAATTATAAAAAACGTACAAATGATCTTCACCATTAGGCGATGCGATTTTTTTCTGGAATTTTAATTTACCAGCATCACTTGGAAATACATTGTACTCTCCAGTTTGTAAGTAATAACCACTAGGGAAAATGATCCCTTGTTCATCAGGCAATAAAACAGCAGCCTCAGCAATGCTGTCTATTTTTTCTACCTCTTTGATCTTGTGATTGTACACAAAATAACGTGGTTCTTCTTGAAATGGTTTAATCTCTAGAATGATAAGATTTCCTAAGTCTGCATAGCGGTATTGTCCATCATCTAGCGTCTGGTCGCGGTGTTCTACGTCTTCTCGATAAATCCCTTGTCCATCGTCCGTATTATCTTCGACCTTTATGGTTAAATCACCACCTATAGTTTCTACAAAAACCTTGTCTAGAATAGACACGTGACCGTGCACTCCAGATCGCTGGTTATCACGTCCAGCTTCTTTCCATTGGAAACCATATTGCGCTGGATAACGGTATTCATGCTCACTACGGTTATCTACATATTGCAGTCCATTATCCGTAATTAACCATTTAAAAGTCTTGATATCCGTAACCGAATCACTGAGTTGAAATACCATATGAAGGTAGTTCCCCATAATCGCAAACTTGGAAAAAATCGTATTGCGATAGTATTTGTAAAGGTTCTCAAAGTCGGTTTGAAAGATAGGATCTGTGATGAGATTGAGCTGTGTTCCGCTTTCGCGAAAGCGTAATGCATCACCAGTCTCACCATTACGATCAAACTCATAGATACTAAAAACATCACTCAAGTTGATCTCTGTACGCAATCCAAAATGCACGTTATAACCAAAGATACTGTACTTACCAATAGTCACTATATCACGAGCAATACAGTTATTCTCTGTATTTACACGATCGTTTGCAATCAATCTAGTTTCTAACGAGCCGAAGACTTTTTTACGTTCTTCATTAAGCGCATGGAGTCGTTGCTGCAAGTCATTCTTTTGCTTGAGCAATCGACTCTGAATGATCTCGTAAGTTCCTGAGTCTAGTTGCGTAGTGTCTTTTATATCTTTCTCTGCCATTGTTTATCTATCTGTTTCTTGACGCATCGCATGCGTCTTCTCCACTGTTTGGACGCATCGCATGCGTCTTCTCCACTGTTTGGACGCATCGCATGCGTCTTCTCCACTGTTTGGACGCA
>JALZUY010000174.1 GCA_023301395.1 Nonlabens sp. | reverse complement strand
AAATCTTTGAAATACATTTCTTTAGTTCCTAATTTAGGAAAACCAAAAAAGTTTTTAAAATTATGATAAGCACCTCCTTTTATAATATCTGTTGCGTTGATATCTAACGCTATCTCAACTGCTTTAAGAAGTTTACTAGGCATTAATTCATCAATTAATGCTCTAGTTACCTGACCGGTAACTCTATTAGGAAGTGCTTTTTTTATTTTATCGAGCAAATCTCCTGAGTACTCGTTATCGATGTACAACTCTGCATCTCTTGAAATTTTTATGGAATAAAAATCAGTTTTAAATTCTTCTTTTAATTTTAATTTAAGAATATCATCTATAAAGATGATACAAGATGACTCATCACCTGTTGGTATTTCTATAAACCTCGAGGTGCTATCATTTATTTTAACCCAAACTAAAGGTTCGCCTTTTAATCTACCTACTAAGTATAAGGACTCATTTTCTATAAATGTGTGGTCCTTATCTACCAATGGTTCAAAAAGATGTTTCACTTTCTCGTAGTACGCTTTCGCGAAAGCGAGACCTGCACCATCTAATTCACTAATATCTTTTATGAAGATATTTTCCTTCTCCAGAGCAGGTAGTATTTCTGAATAAAATATTTTCCCGAATTCATGTTGTTGAAGATCAACCTGCCTTTTAATTTTAGCTAAGAGCCTATTAGGCTTAGTAATAAGTTTTTTTCTTAGTGGCTTGTCTATCTCTTTTATTTTCCTGATTTCAGAAACTCTAACCTTAAAAAACTCATCTAAATTTGAAGAAAATATAGCCAAAAACTTAAGTCTTTCAAACAATGGATTTCTATCATCTGCAGCTTCTTGAAGAACACGATGATTAAAACGTAGCCATGATAAGTCTCTATTATATTCTTTTTTAGTAACTAAAGCCATAAGTCTAAATTTTTAATCGTAATCCTGTTCTTAAATAAAGTTCATTAGTATTATCTAGTTCTCTAATGTTATCTCTATTCTCGTCTCTGAAGTTTACTGAGCTACTTATAATATAAGAAGACCTTGCATAGAATTGAATATGGTCGGTGATATGAAATTCATATTGTAAACCTCCTAAGACTAGAGACATATTGATACTCTCTGCTACTTCAGAACCATCTATAAGAACACCTTGTTGTAGGTTAGCAGTAAAACCATCTATCTCTGCATATAGTTTTATTCTTTGCTTATCAGAAATGTGATATTGTAAATTTGTTTTAGGAATCCCCAAATTATAGGACCATTTCTTCTCAAACTTTCTATAATAGCTAATAAAAGGCAACGGGAAAGGAAAACCACGATTACCAGAATAGGAGACACCTACTATAAGTCTCCATGGTTTCTCAACACTAGGATCCTTTTTTTTATCTTTTATAAAAACAACATCTCCAGAAATGATCACATCTTCAAGACTCAAATCATTTGCTGTTAAATTAGAACTGAATCCCGGTGTTAACCTTACTCCTAATCGCCAGTCATTTTTCAAAGGTGTGGTATAGGCTACATTAAAATCAAATGTTTGAAAATCACTGATTTTTTCTTTATCAAAAGAAAGATTGTCACTCATATCCAACTTAATGTTTGAATAATCTAGGCCTACTAATAAATAAGTGCCTTCCTTTTTTAATTTTATTGGGTAATTAAAAAGTCCTCTTACGCGACTATACTCGACATCAGAATTTCCCGCAGGAAGTATGGTATAATCTATTCTTGCTAGGTCACTCAATTGTGCATACCCCAAATTAGACATGGAAATTAAAAGCATCAAGAAAATTAATTGTGTTTTTTTCATATTTATTTATAAATCTTTTTTGCAAAAACCCCTATTGTTAGTCCTTGCACAATAATAGAGAATAAGACTATTATATATGTAATGTGTAGTATCAAATCACTAGAAAGATCTTCACTCAAGCTCAATGCTAGCGCAATGGAAATACCACCTCGCAGTCCACCCCAAGTTAATATAGCGATGGTTTTAATAGGTTTTTTTTCATCATGCTTGAGTAAAGAATAGGGTAAAAATACAGAAACAAATCTTGCGATAAGCACGATCACAATAGCAATAGCTCCTAGAATAATATAACTACTATTAAACTCTAATAAATGAATAGCCAGTCCTATGAGTACAAATAGAATCCCATTAAAAACATCATCTAAAATCTCCCAGAAAGAGTTGATCGCTTTTTGTACAGGGCTTTTATCTTCACTTATATGTATTTTATTCCCTAAAAATATTCCAGCTGCTACCATTGCTAGTGGTGCTGACGTTTCTAGCATAAAGGCGCCTGCCGTTCCTCCCATTACCACAGCTAGACTTATCATAACTGCTAGTTGTGGATTATCATCTAAAGATTGAATTAATTTTAACCCAAGAAATCCGATCACCAATCCATAGAATATTCCTCCTACAGCTTCTTCTAAAAATAATGCACCTATTTCCATACCTATCTCTGTATTGCTGTGTTCTCCCGTTGCCATAGCTATTAATAATATGCCAGAGAAAACAACAACACCTATACCATCGTTAAATAGAGATTCTCCTTCTATTTTTATTCCTAAGCTTTTAGCAATATTTGCCTTTTTCAAAATCGCCATAACCGCAATAGGATCTGTAGGAGATATTAAAGCACCAAATAAAAGTGCATGTAAAAATGGTAATTCTAAACCACACAATTGTGCGGCAAAATAGATTAAACCACCTACTATAAATGTTGATATGAGAACACCTAAGGTTGCAAATAATAGAATGGATTTCTTCTCCTTAGCAAGAGCTGCAAAATTAACATGTAATGCACCTGCAAATAGTAAAAAGCTTAAAATACCATCGAGTAAAAGTGTTTTAAAATCTGCATTAACAATGATGTCACAGAAGAATTTATAAAACTCTGGGAAGATAGTCTCACTTAGTGTTATGGGAATGATTAAAATTAAACTTAAAATCATTAATCCTATGGTCGTTGGTAATTTCAACCATTTATAATTGATGTAACTAAACAACGCGGCAATAGTAAATACAATACTGAAGGATTCGAACATTTATTTTTATTTTTATTTTGTGTTAATATATTTCCCTACAAAAACTCCTATTACAATTGCAAGGTAAAATTGCCCTATGATATTCATCACAAGTGTAAGTGATTGTGCAGGAGCAGTAAGCGGTGTGATATCTCCATACCCAACAGTTGTAATACTTATGAAACTAAAATAATAGAAGCTATATCCAGAGTATCCGTGAATTAAATTAAATGAATTTGAATCTAATAAATGAATAGCTTCAAAAAGAATTCCGCCTATAATTCCTAGGTAAAGAAACCCTAATAAAGGTCCTAAAATAAACTGAAGGTTAACTTCTTTTATGGTTAATAATTGTTTGAATAAAATAACACAAAAGCAAGCAAATAATAAAAAGGAAGACACTAACCTATAAATAAAAATAGGCATAGAATCACCATCTGAAAGCTCTAGCCAAATAGCTAACAATGTTGAAACACCTATGATATAAGTAGCTAGTTTCCCGATTCTTTTTGAAGCAAGTAAAGAACTACTTAATATGACTAGCGTATAATTTATAACAATTATATAACTAGGACTAAGATGGGAAATAGCAATATGGACTGGAGTCAATAAAAAACTGAAGCTAGCTAAAAGGGCAATCAAATACTTATATCGTATGATTTTTTCCGAGTTAATTATTGATTGAAACATAGAGTCCGTGTTATTAAAAATTAGCTTTAAGAGTTAATACTTTTCCTTTTCTTAAAACTTCTATTAATACTTGGTCACCTGCTTTAAGGTTTTCAATCTGTTTCTTTACAGTTCCTAAATCATGAGGCTCATTACAACTTAGTCCTTGAATACTCAATATAATGTCTCCACCTATCCATAAATTCTGACCTAATATTTCGGCTTGAATAACCCCAGGTTTTAAGCCTATTTTATCGGCAAAAGAGTTAGGTGTTACCCGTTGAATTAAAACACCAGATTTTTGAGGTGTATTAAAAATACCAGCCAATCCTTCGTTTAAGAAAAGTCCATCAAAACCAGTCCAGAAACTATTTACATCAAACAATACTTTTTTTGCAGTATTGGTATCGACAGCAAAGCCTAAACCTTCAAATCCTCCACTATTAGTAAGGATAAAACTGACTATGCCTATCACTTCACCTTTAATGTTAAACATAGGTCCACCTGAATTTCCTTGATTTATAGAAGCATCTGTTTGTATAAAACCTGCCATCTCTCCATTTGAAATCATATTCTTGTCTATTTTACGGCTTATATGACCTACAGATAGAGAATGTTCAAGTCCACGAGGCGCACCGATAATGAGAATCTGTTCACCAATTTTAGAGTTGTTAGAATCTCCTATAATTGCAGGCTTTAAACTAGATGGAACGGCTCTTAACTTAAGAAGTGCAACATCAGCTGCTTTTGATATTGAAATCACATCTGCCGAAAATGCTATTCCATTTTGAAGTTTAACAGAGATCTCATTTGCAGATTCTACTACGTGTGCGGCAGTAAGAATTAAACCGTCTTTACTAATTATGACACCTGACCCTAAACCACCTGAAGTTGTTACTTTTTGGTTTTGGATCTTATATTCTACAACCTCTATAGTAACTACAGATTCATCAAGTCTTTCAAATAATTGAGACAAGTCTTGAGCGTTAAGAATAGGACTAACACATATTAGCACTAGAAATACTAACTTTTTTATATTCCTTTTAATCATAACTCTCGTATGCGTTCTTTACAGCCTCAGCAACTTTAGAGGCTATTTGTTTATTTAAACTGAATGGAATAATGTGTTCTCTATCTGGGTTTGTCACACAATTTGCAATAGCATATGCCGCTGCAATTTTCATTTTAGGTGTAATACGTTTTGCTCTACAGTCTAGAGCACCTCTAAAAATCCCTGGAAATGCTAACACATTATTTACTTGATTAGGATAGTC
>JALZUY010000173.1 GCA_023301395.1 Nonlabens sp. | reverse complement strand
AAAAAAGCAATGAAAGATGTTGAAATAAGAGCTTATATGGGAACCTGGTGTGGTGATTCAAAACGTGAAACACCTAAATTTTACAGGTTACTAGATGAAATAAATTTTAAAGAAAAAAACCTTACCATGATTACCGTGGACCGTTCTAAGAGTAAACCAGTAGATTTAGTGTCAGGCTATGATATTAAACGTGTACCAACTTTTATCTTTTACCGCGATGGAAAAGAAATAGGTCGTTATGTAGAACGTCCTCGTGAGAGTTTAGAACAAGATATTTTAAAGATTGTTAGTGGTCAACCTTACAAGCATTCCTACGACAACTAGACTTTATCATTTTGAAAACAGAAAATCGGAAAGCAATTGCTTTCCGATTTTTTTATATAAATCAATGACAAAAAATAAAATAAGACATTTGTAAGAATGATATCTCCCATTAACCATAACGTATTTCTTAAATATGCATTGATTACCTGCTGGCTACTTACTGCTACGATAGGTTATCATGGTTTTTTTAAAAATCATGAATTATTAACGGTGCCACTCTTTAACATTGCGATTCCAGAAAGTATTATTTACTTGAGTGCAATTACCATGTTTTTATCTGCAATTCTTGGAGTAATTACAAAACCCGTCACAGGAACGTACTTATATTTATTATCTCTTGCATGCTATATCATCATTTGCATTGCAGACGTGCATAGAATCACACCGTATATGATGGTGTTTTTTGCCTTATTTGCTTGTTTTACATTTCTTAAACATGATAGGCATATTTTTTACACGGCCTTAATTTTCACCTTAAGTGGTATCTACATTTTTAGTGGTTTGCACAAATTCAACACTGGATTTGTTACTGATATTGCGCCACGATTCTATTTTCATTCCTTGCCATTATCTTATGACATCAAAATAGGATACACCATGGCAGCAACTGAAGTGTTGCTGGGTATGTTACTTTTATTTAAGTCCACTAGAAGAATCGCCACAGTCATACTTATTTTCATGCACGCTATTATATTGTGGAAACTAAGTCCATGGAAATATGTATGGAATTATATAGTTATACCATGGAATTCTATTATGATTTTCAGTTTGGTTTATCTATTCAAACAGTCTGTTGTTTCTCGTTTTAAAATCGGTTCTGGACGTAGTGTATTAATAGCTCTAGCTGTTGTTATATGGGTGATTCCATGTGTGTCTCAATTCTTGCCTTTATCAGAGAACATCTCACTTAAACTCTATTCTGGTCAATCTATTCCAGGTTACATCAGTTTTACAAGTAAAGAAGCATATTTTGAATCTATGAATCGTTCTAAAGATGATCAATTCATGATCATTTCCTTGCAACAGTTCTCCATGGAAGAACGAGGCATTGCTTTTAATCCTGAGGTTACATATTATAATGAGGTCTTTTCACGCTTCCGCGAAAAGTACGCTTCAACAAATCAGTTACACCTAAAACGTTTCAAAGAAGTCCAAAACCAACTGCAAAAACTATGAGCGCTATCAATCTAAAACAAAAACTAAGCTTATTTCAAGAAACCTGGACTCCTAAAATTATAGGAGAATTGAATGGTCAACAAGTGAAACTAGCAAAACTCAACGGCGAGTTTGTATGGCATGCACATGAAAATGAAGACGAGCTATTTTACATTATAAAAGGTCAACTTATCATAGAATTGCGAGATAAAACAATCACTCTTAATGAAGGCGATATGTATATCGTACCTCGCGGAGTGGAACATAAACCTATCGCTCATGAAGAAGTCCATGTAATGCTTTTTGAACCTGCTGTGATCCAGCATACTGGTAATGTAAAACATGAGTTGACTAAAGATAAGCTGGACTGGATCTAGTTATTGGGAATTACAGTTTCTGAGATTAATTGAGGAGTTTATTTAATTTAAAACTCTTATTAACTCTAAACTGTTCTCGACTGCGCTCAAACTGACATAGTCGTTTGGTTTTCTTTTTCATTTTACTTTTTCTTTTTAAAAGCCATCGCCTTGGGAATTCCTATTTTTGCACTTTATTACAACCTATGATAGTTATTAAAACCGCCGAAGAATTAGAAATCATGCGTCGTGCTGCGCACATGGTAAGTAAAACACTTGCTATGGTTGCTGCTGAGATTAAGCCTGGTGTCACAACATTAAAACTGGACACTATGGCTGAGGAGTTTATCCGTGATCATGGAGCCATTCCAGGTTTTAAAGGATTGTATGATTGTCCAAGTACCCTACTTATTTCTCCTAACGAAGAAGTAGTTCACGGTATTCCTAAAGATGTAGCTATTAAAGACGGCGATGTACTTTCTGTAGATTGTGGAGCGATAGTAGATGGTTTTTATGGAGATCATGCATATACATTTGCAGTAGGTGAAATTCCTCAAGAAACTCAAGATTTACTAGACCGTACAAAGAACTCTTTGTACCTAGGGATTGAACAGTTTCGTGAAGGAAATCGTGTAGGCGATGTAGGTTATGCGATACAGAATTATTGTGAAGGTTTTGGTTATGGAGTGGTGCGTGAATTAGTAGGTCATGGAATAGGCCGTACTATGCATGAAGATCCACAAATGCCTAACTATGGAAAACGTGGTCGTGGTAAGAAGTTTGTAGAAGGAATGACCGTTGCTATAGAACCTATGATCAATCTAGGTACTAAAAACATCAAGCACTATCCAGATGGATGGACCATAAAGACAAGAGACATGAAACCTAGTGCACACTTTGAGCACGATATCGCAATAGTAGATGGTGAACCTCGTTTATTAAGTACGTTTGATTACATCTATGAAGTCCTAGGGATCACTTCAAATGAAGAAGATCCTTATCGCTGGAAGGAGTAGTTTAAAAATAAAAAGTAAAATAAAAAATAAAAACAGTATAAAACGAACCGTTTATTCAAACATTCTTAAGAGTAGTTTGTTGTTATTATTTTGTTTTGGGTTTTC
>JALZUY010000172.1 GCA_023301395.1 Nonlabens sp. | reverse complement strand
AACAGCATCTGTAAGTACATTAATACTTGCACCGAAGGCTCCACTTCCATTAGTACTTGTTCCTACACCTCTTTGAACTTGTAAATTTTCTACAGAAGATGCAAAATCTCCTAGATTTACCCAGAATGTACCCAACGACTCTGCATCTGAATAAGGAATACCGTTTATGGTAACGTTAGTAGATTGCGAGCTTACACCACGTATTCTCAATCCTGTGTATCCTATTCCTGCTCCAGCATCAGTAGTAGTTACTACAGATGGTAAGAAATTCAGTAGCATAGGGATATCCTGTCCTAAATTTCTTTTAGCAATTTCTTCTTTAGAAAGATTGCTGTGTGTAATCGGTGATTTTGCGTTTACTCGTACTGCTTTTACCAGAACTTCATCCAGTTTTTCAGTCTTTGTAGAGTCTTTGACTTGTGTGTTTTGCGCCATTGCGAGACTGGTTGTTGCCAGTGCAGCTGCAATTAAAACGCGACGTAAATGTTTCATAAGAACTTTGTTTAAGTTCAAATAAAAGGGGCATTTATTCGGTTTGGTTAAATTAAAATGTTTGAGAGGATTCTCTTGAAAAAGATTCTAAAAACTGCGCTTTCGCGAAAGCGAGTTCCTAATAAACTTAAATCTATTCCCTTGGCAGCATTACCTGCCCAGGTTCCTCGGGTATAATCTCAGCCGTTGTTTCCAAAAGCACCCCTTGAGATGGTGTAAAGGTAGTTTGAAAAAATAAAAGGGAAAGGAAAAATGAAAAAGAAATTTGTGGAGAAAATGTGATTTTAAATTGAAAACAAAATTACCCAACTCTTATCTTCCTCAAGGGAAAACGGAAATTTGAGGACTTCTTTCATCAATGGATATAGCTCATAAATTAAAACTTTCCCTTGAGGGAAATATCTAAAGAACAATGGATGTTTATGATATAGAAAATCATGAACTCAAAGACTAAAAAGTAATCTCCTTCTCAACCTTTTCACCACTTCGATCTACGACTACCTTAGTCGTATCACCATTATCAAAAGTGGCCAGCGTGCGCATATAGCTCATCATATCCACTATAGTACTATCGCCTAATTTCACAACGATATCACCTTTCATCAATCCAGCTTTTTGAGCTGGTTTTTCTTCGCTTATTCCGTCTATGCGCATTCCTTTTCCAGTAAATAGATAATCTGGCACTACTCCTAGACCTACTTTAAAACGTGGTACTTCTTCGCTTTCGTTCTTTGTTTTTCTAAAAGCTAGTTTTCCAGCTTTATCAAACTCACCTACAATGGTATAAATGTAATTTGAAATTTTTTCCATTCCAGGATAGTTCAACTTCTCTGAATCGTCACCTGGTTTGTGGTAATCCTCATGTTGTCCTGTAAAGAAATGCAGCACTGGAATATCATTTAAGTAAAACGAAGTATGATCACTTGGGCCTACTCCACTTTCACTTATCGCTAGTGTAAAATCTTTATTTACTGCATTTACAATTTGGTTCCATCGTGTTGATGTTCCAGTTCCATAAATGGCAAGTGTATTCTCATCATTCAATCGGCCTACCATATCCATGTTGATCATGTAAGTAATAGAATCAAGAGCAATTGTTGAGTTCTTAGTAAAATAATTAGAACCTAATAATCCCATTTCTTCACCAGAGAATGCCATAAACAAGTAGTTATTTCCTTTTTTATCACTCATTTTTAATTCATAAGCCAGGTCTAGCATTACCGCAACACCACTGGCGTTATCATCTGCACCATTGTGGATTGCTTCTCCTTCACGATGCAATGATCCTTCACCGCCCATTCCTAAATGGTCATAATGCGCGCCTATCACAACTGTTTGTGCAGCGCCATTATCTATGTAACCTATAACGTTAGTTCCTGTAAGAAACGCATCGCCTTTCTCGTCTGTAAAAGCAGCTTCTTGATGTGGATCACTTGATGGTTTAAAAGAAAAAGTCTGGAAATACGTTCCTTCATTTCCTTTAGGTTCCAGACCTGATTCTTTCATGCGTTTTGCAATATAATCTGCAGCAATAAGCTCGTAAGAGGTACCGGTTTCACGACCTTGTAACTCGTCTGATGCGAGGTAAACCACATCGGCTTTCATATCTCCTTTTACAGGTTCTAGATTCTTTAGATCTGTTTTACAAGAGACTAATAAACAAATGGCTATAAAAAGTGTCGTGATTCTCATATCTAGCATGTAATTTTGCACAAAATTAAATCATACATGAGAACGCTCCTATTTCTAATCGCAATAATCTGTTTTATAAGCTGTAAAGACACTACAAATAGCGAAAATTTTGATGGAAATGCTATAGTTAATGACTTTGATAACAATCAAAATTCAACATCTCCAAATAAGCCAAGCACAAAAGAAGAGGTGAATAATAAAGCGACAAATAATAATCCACTCATCATGAAAGGTGAGAATCACTTTAAGGATATGTATCAAGTGACCTTTGGTGGTGATAATGCTGAAGCATACTGGAGCTTTGATGACAAGCAACTCATCTTCCAGAGCAACTATGCAGATTGGGACGTGGGATGTGATCAAATGTTCTTGATGAATAATGGAGACAGCTTTCGCGAAAGCGTGCCTCAAATGGTCTCTACCGGTAAAGGAAGAACAACATGTGCGTACTTCTTACCAGATAATAAGCACATTATTTATGCAAGTACTCACTTAGTAATGGATGAGTGTCCAGACACACCACTCAAGGAAAATGGAAAATATGTATGGCCTATTTATGATAGCTATGACATCTTTGTAGCAGATCTTGATGGAAACATTACCGCACAATTAACTGACGAAAAAGGATATGATGCAGAGCCTACTGTTTCACCACAAGGTGATAAAATAGTATTTACAAGTGATCGTAGTGGTGATCTAGAATTGTATACAATGGATATAGATGGTAGTAACGTAAAACAAATCACGTTTGAGTTAGGTTATGATGGTGGAGCTTTTTTCTCACCTGATGGAACTCAACTCATTTTCCGTTCTTCACGACCTAAGACTGAGGCAGAAATCAAAGAATATAAAGACCTTCTTAAAGTAGGACTTGTACAACCTACTGAGATGGAACTTTACATATGTAATGCAGACGGATCTGATTTACGCCAGTTAACTCAACTAGGAAATGCAAACTGGTCTCCGTTTTTCTTACCTGATGGTAAACGCGTGTTGTTCTCATCTAACTTTGAATCAGAACGTGGTTTTCCTTTTAACCTTTATATGATTAATACGGATGGAACAGGCTTAGAGCGCATCACTCACGGAGAAACCTTTGACGCTTTTCCAGTATTCTCAAACAACGGTAAATACCTTGCGTTTTCCTCTAACCGTAATAATGGTGGTGGACGCGATACAAATCTTTTTATCGCTGAGTGGAAGGATTAAGTCAGTAAGTGGTAAAATAAGTTTGCAATAGGCTGTCCTAAACTGTTATTGGCTGTCTGTTTTAAAACTTCTCGATTAGATTTTAGACGATGCCAACACTAATAGTTGGCATGTCAAATCTTAATATTTAATCGATATAATATGGTAAACATTTATAAGAATAGTATTCTTTATAAGACGTTCCTGGTTTAAAGTAAGCTTGTTTAATATCATATTGATTGTTAACATCTGTCAATGTATAAGTAAAAAATACACTGTCTTTCTCGATATAAATACGGTCTATTTTATTACAGCCTTTCAGATTTGTATTGATTAATTCAAACTCGCTTAACTTTCTTTTAGATACTATTAATATGGAATCTTTTGAACGATTCAAATGGTACAAATTATAGTGTTCTATCACTTCTGTTTTAAAAAAATGATACTCGTTATCTTGTTCTACAAGTGTAAAACTAGATAATAAAATAACTAAGATTAAGTAATACAATAGGCGATACATATGCTTGAATTTGTGTCAAACATAGATTTAACAAGCATAAAATTATAAGTTAAATGAGTGAACGCTAGTTTTCATTTAGTGCTTGGTTTGTTTTCCTAAGGGCAGACTTAAGTCTGCCCTTAGGAAAGTGTTGACCTCAGAGTAATTAAATATTTTTCTACATTTATAATATGTCTCGAAACAATTTACAGCTCTATATACATCTAGTCTTTATAACTAAAAATAGAGACTTTATGATTATCAAAGGATTGGAAGCTCAACTGCACACTTTTTTATGGGAAAAGGCAAAAGAACTTGAGGTGACGCCCATGATGATTAACGGCATGCCTGATCACGTGCATGTTTTGTTGAAAATTCCAGCTACAATAACCGTTTCTTACATTGCTCAACAATTGAAAGGGACCAGTTCAAGAATATTAAATGAAATATCAGGGAATCAAGAATTGTTTGAATGGTCCAGAGGTTATGGAGCGTTTACGGTAAGTAAAAAAGATGTCAATATGATTACCCAATACATTAAAAATCAAAAGGAACATCATAAAACTGGAGATTTAAAACAGGATTTTGAACAACAATAGTTATGTTATTCATTTTCTTTTACCTAAGGGCAGACTTAAGTCTACTCTTAGGTAAAAGAATAGTATTTATGCTATCGTCGCACCATTCACAACCGCATCATCTGGATTTACAAACACCAATTTTCCTTCAGGATCCTCGGCAAGGAGAATCATTCCTTGAGATTCTACACCACGTAGTTTTCTAGGAGCAAGATTTGCTAGAACGGTAACTTTACGACCTACTAACTCGTCTGCATTATAATGTTTTGCAATTCCAGAAACAATGGTTCTTTTATCAATTCCTGTATCTACCGTCATGACCATTAACTTGTCTGTTTTAGGCATTTTTTCGGCAGTTAGAATTTCTCCTACTCGCAAGTCCATTTTCATGAAGTCGTCGTAATTAGTTTCTTCTTTTTGTGGCATAAGTGTTAGATTTTCAACTGCGTTTGCAGCTTTAGTAGCTTGTAGTTTTTCTAATTGTGCTGTTACTTGCTCATCTTCTATTCTAGAGAACAGGAGTTCAGCTGTATTGATTTTGTGATTTGATGGTAATAGCGGTTCATTACCAGCCACACGATTCCAACTCGCAGATTCCACATCTAGTGTGGAATAGTCAAGCATACTTTTCAATCTACTTGATGTATGCGGTAAAAACGGCTCGCTTAATATGGCAAGTGCTGTAGTGAGCTGTAAACATACATACATAATGTTTTGAACTTGCTCAGGAT
>JALZUY010000171.1 GCA_023301395.1 Nonlabens sp. | reverse complement strand
CGTTATTCTATTATGGATCCAATCGAGGTATTTACAAAGACATCTTTCCAAGATCGTAATGCTATTTATAAAAGAGAAGTCGTTCCACTAGCTGAAAAAGCAGTTCAAAAAGCACTCGATAAATCAAAATGGTTGGCAACAGACCTTGATTATATTATTACAGTAAGTTGTACCGGTATTATGATTCCGTCGATTGACGCTTATTTAATCAATAGCATGGGAATGCGTCAAGATATTTATAGATTACCAGTTACAGAAATGGGTTGTGTGGCTGGAGTATCTGGATTAATTTATGCACAACAATTTTTAACCGCAAATCCTGATAAACGAGCAGCGGTAATAGCCATAGAAGCTCCTACAGCTACTTTTCAATTAGAAGATTATTCCATGGCAAACATGGTGAGTGCGGCGATTTTTGGCGATGGATGTGCTTGTGTATTACTTTCTTCTCATAAAGATGATAATGGTCCCGTTTTAAAAGCTCATGAAATGTATCATTTCCCAGATGCAACACACATGATGGGATTTGATCTTGTGAATAGTGGTTTGCAAATGGTACTAGATAAAGCGGTACCTGAAACAATTGCAAAACATTTCCCTGCGATTATTCATCCGTTTTTAGAGAAACAAGGTTTAACTATTGAAGATGTAGATCATTTGATTTTCCATCCAGGTGGGAAGAAGATTGTTCAAACGGTTGAAGAGCTTTTTGCTGGTTTAGGTAAAAATATAAATGACACTAAAGAAGTATTACGATTGTATGGAAATATGAGTAGTGCTACGGTATTGTTTGTTCTCGAGCGTTTTATGGATCAAAAACCTCAAAAGGGAGAAAAAGGATTGATGCTTAGTTTTGGTCCTGGATTTACAGCACAACGTATATTACTAGAATGGTAAAAGATTTAGAAAATCAATATGGAATTATTTTAGGCGGTAGTAGTGGTCTAGGATATGCCAGTGCTTTGAAACTAGCACAGCATGGAATGAATCTTATAATTCTATATCGAGCCTCACGATTACAAGCCACACAAATTAATGCCGATTTCAAAAAACTAAAAAGCCAAGGAATTGAATTGCTAGCACTTAATATGGATGCTGCACGAGAAGATAAAATTACTGATGCACTTACTGAAATTAATTCTTTTCTTAAAAATAAAAAAGTAAGCTTACTACTTCATAGTATTTCAAAAGGCAATTTAAAGCCTATTACAGGCGATAACGTACTCACAACAGGTGATTTTCAACAAACGGTTCATTCTATGGGAATAAGCCTTTATAGTTGGGTTTCTCAACTGCAACAAGAGCAGCTATTTACAAAACCGGCAAGAATTATAAGCTTTACTAGTGAAGGAAGCACTAAACCTATGAAAGGTTATGCTGCTGTAAGTGCAGCAAAAGCAACACTAGAATCCATTACGCGCAGTATCGCGCTAGAGTTTGCAAGTGAACAAATCACAGCAAATTGTATACAAGCTGGCGTTACTGATACCAGTAGTTTACAACGTATTCCTGGTTATGAAAAATTGATAGCCATCAATAAAAAACGTAACCCAAACAAGAGATTAACTTTACCCGAAGATGTTGCAAATGCGGTCTATTTATTAGCTCGCCCAGAATCCCAATGGATTACTGGAAATATTATTAAAGTTGATGGTGGAGAATCAATGCAATAGTATTATTAATAAATAGTTAACACGCTTTAGTTAAATAAAAACTTTATATATTGTTATTAGATCCATTTGATAAAATAGTAGCTAATTTACCTTATGGTGACGGATTCAAATTTGTCGATCATATTCTAGAAATGGATGAAGAGCACGTGATAGGCGTGTACCGCTTCCGCGAAAACGAATACTTTTACAGACACCACTTTGTAAACAACCCAATAACGCCTGGAGTTATTCTTATAGAATGTATGGCACAAATAGGATTAGCTTGTTTAGGTTCTCATCTATTACAGGATAGTAAAGAAACTGTACAATTTGTCTTTACAGAGAATCACATCGTGTTTAACAACCTCGTGAAACCAGGAACGGCTGTTGTGGTGAGTGCTAAGAAAGAATACTTCCGCTTTGGTAAGCTTAAATGCTTAGTACAAATGGTAGATGAAAACGAACAAAAAATTGCCGAAGGTTGGGTGAGTGGTATGATTCTTAAACAAGAGTCTTAATAAGAATCAACCTTTTATTACTCGTTTAATTCCCAATTATAATCTGCATAGCGCACTCTAGCGTTATTCTTGATTTTTATAGTACTGTATTTGTTTAAAAAGTCAATGATATCACCATTAGTTGTAAAGTCTTTTTTGAACCATTTGAATATGTTTGATATTTCAACTTGGCCTTCTGTAATAGTATTTCTTTTAGAATCGTTTACAAATCCTATCGCCAGTTTTTCTAATTGATTATCCACTAGAGAAGCGGTGAATGCCTCATTCAACAATGGAGGACATGAAAAAGAAGCACAATTAATACCAAAATGAATACGTGGGTCATTCATTTTTCTTAAAATCTTATGTTCAATCTCCTCAAGGTTCACCCATTTATCACCTATTTGCCAGTAGCGTTGATCCCATGGGCCTTTTATATCCTTAATACTCTTTAACGGGTAACTTCTTAAAATTAAGTCTATAGTCATTGCGTTGTACGCATTCATGTAATAAGCAAGTTTATCTTCTTTATTCCATGAATTAGTCGGCACAGTAGATTTAAAGCTCGCTATGTAATCTGTTAATGATTTTCTATTCTTTTTAATTCCTGCATAGTTGACAACACCATCTTTAGTCACATATTTCTTAAGAATAACATCAAAACTACTATGGTCAAATTTTTCGGCTATTAAGTCTTGTTTACTATCGTCTATTGCTGTAATGTGTTCTTCTAGTGGAAGGTTTTCTATTGGGGTAGCTTCTTCTACTTCTATTTCAACTTCTTCAACGATTATTTCTTCCTTGATTTCACTTGACTCTGCTACGATTACTTCAATTGGTATTTCTTGAGTAGTAGAAATACTCTCATTAGTTACTTTCTTTTTTGTACCACAGGATATCAAAATAAACCCTAAAATTACTATTGTTATATACTTTTTCATGATGTTATTAATATTTTAATTTAAAAGTACTGACCTATTCCAAAAACAAAGCCATTTGTTGCATTGTTACCTACTCCAATGGAGTAATCGAATCGTATTACTGCGTTAAATATACGCTTATGTACAAATCTTATTCCTATTCCAGGATTTACTTTTAAAGTACTTCCATCAACTAAATCTGATAAGTCTCCACCAGGGTTTCTCCAACTACCTGCATCTATAAACGTATTGCTTTGCAGTACAAACCAGTCCTTTTCATATAAAGTGTGACGGTATTCTGTATTAACTGTTATTTCTGCAGTTCCACGACCGGCAGAGTTACCTGCACCTCTAATATTCAATTGATTGTCTAATGTAAAAGGAGCAAACCTAGATTCATTAAATGATGCATAAGCTAGCTGTAATCTATTTGCCCAGTTCCCTTTTTTTCCTACTTTCTTAAAATATTGAAAATCAGTTTGTGCTATAAGTTCATCATTTAGTAATCCTTCACCACCAGTTATGAATTCTACACTTGTGAAATTACGATATCCAGAAATATATTGATAATCGATATCTAAATGATTGTTTTCATACTCACCTAAGACACTCCATTTTTGTGCGGTTAAACGTTCTGGAACATCAGCAGTTATAATACCGTCTATGAAATCAAACTCTTGATTTGCATAGCGTAGTCCTAGTTGAAAGTTATTGTGAAAATCAAGCTCATATAGTGCATATGCTTCAGCAGTTTGAGTAGTTGCAGTATAATTTACTGTATTTTCATTTGGAAAAAAAACAGGCTCCCGAAGTACATTATTTTGATAGTTGATACCTATTCCTAATTTATTAGTAAATAAGTATGGTGCTTCCCAGAAAGCTCCATAAGAATCAAAGATATTGCGACTGTAAAAACCTCCTATAAGTTGATTTTCTCCTAAAAGGTTAAATTCAAATAATGATAATCTAAAAGCAAAATCTCCATTATTAGCTTCGGCAGCTCTTACTCCAGGTATAATTGTGAAATTTTCTATAATTTCATAAGTAAGAATGTAAGCAGCAGGATTTGATTTATCGAGATTATAAACAGCTTTTGCAATTCCAGGCAACCTATTTAATCGTTCTACATCAGTTTCGATGATCTTTAAATCATAGTTACTTTCCGGTTTTACTTTTACCAATCTTCTTAAAAAAGATTCTTTAGTTCGTTTAAGTCCATCAAATTCTATATTCTTGATGATAATATCTTGGGCACTAAGTATTCCACAGGAAAATAAAAGGATTACAATGGTTAATTGCTTGATCATTATATTAGTTCTAAATTATTATATAAATCAAATTTACATTTTTATACATTTAACAAACTATAATTAAAAAGTAATTATCCTCACAAAAGAATAAAGATTACGTGATAACTTGGTGATGATTAATAATGTTCAAAGCCTTGTGCTATTTTTAATTCAATTTATGTCTAGCTTCGTTTCAATATGAAATCTATAATTAAAAATAGGGTAGTAGTAACAGGTCTAGGTGTTGTTGCACCTAATGCTACAAATCTCAGTGATTTTCACAAAGCTTTACAAACAGGTAAAAGTGGATTACGGTTTGACCAGCAATTAGAAGAATTAAGCTTTGGTTGTTGTGTGTCTGGGACACCACAACTTACTGATAAACAAATAGCTAAACACTTCACATCTTTACAATTAAGAGGTTTAAAAGCCAGTGGCTTAGTATATGGAGTTATTGCTGGAAAAGATGCTTTTAAAGACGCAGGATTAGAAATTGCTGATAAGGAAGAAGCTTTAAGCAACTTTGGAATCATTATGGGAACTGGTCAAAGTGGTGGCGAGAAATTCCGTGAAGCAATAAATCTTATTGATGATAAATGTGTACGAAGATTAGGTAGTACAAGTGTAATACAAACTATGACTAGTGGTATAAGTGCATGGCTATCTGGAGAATTAGGAGCTGGAAACCTCGTTACAAGTAACTCTAGCGCTTGTTGTACCGGAACCGAAGCTTTTATCATGGGCTATGAACGTATTGCTTATGGAAATGCAAAGCAAATGCTGGTAGGATCTACAAGTGATTCTGGGCCATATATTTGGGGTGGTTTTGACGCTATGCGCATTTTACCCACTAAATATAATGATCAACCGGAACAAGCAAGTAGACCGTTTTCAAATGACGCGGCAGGATTTGTACCAGGAAGTGGTGCAGGAGCAATGATTCTAGAAGAGCTAGAAAGCGCATTAGAACGTGGAGCAAACATTTATGGAGAAGTTGTAGGTGGATCACTAAATTCTGGCGGTCATAGAGCTAGTGGAAGCATGACGGCACCAAATGGAGCAGCTGTCCAACAATGCATACAACAAGCCCTAAAGGATGCAAAAATTCAAGGAAGTCAAATTGATGTTATTAATGGTCACGTAACTGCAACAGGAAAAGATAGTTATGAAGTAGATAACTGGTTACGGGCATTAAATTTAAAAAACAAAGTTCCGTATTTGAATAGCTATAAGTCTACTATAGGACATTGCCTTGCTGCTGCAGGAAGCATTGAGTTAGTAGGTAGCTTGCTGCAATTGAAATATCAAGAAGTTTTTCCTAATCAGAATATTACAGAATTACATCCAGAAATCGCAACTCAATATTCCCAAGATAAAATACCAACCGATTTAGTTAAAACGGAGATTGATGTTCTTATAAAAGCTAGTTTTGGTTTTGGTGATGTGAATGCTGTTGTGGTGTTGAAACGTTGGAATAAAAAGTAAAAGATAGAAATACTTAAAATACATAAATGAATAAAGAAGAGGTACAAAAAAAATTACACGAGATTGTTAAAATCTATCTACCACAAGATGTAGATGCTAAAGCAATACAACCAACTAGTCATTTAATGCAAGACCTAGGAATTAATAGTGCTCACCTTGTAGATATAGCTCTGGATATTGAAGATGTATTTGATATTATGTTAGATGAAAAGGATATGGAAGCTATGCAAACCGTTTCTAAATCTGTTGATGTTGTCATGAATAAGCTTAGTTCTTAGCACTAATTAAACTTCAATTTATCAAAGTCTTTTTTAAGCTCCTTTATTCAATTTTACTATTTAATTAAACATGATTTATAATTTCAGAATTTCGTTTCAAAAACTGCGCTTTTAATTGGCTTACAACTTTAACTAATGACTCACGGAATGTTTCATGCGATTCCTCAGCAAATAACCAAGGAGCTAGAGCTCTTAGTCTTACTCCTACAATCATACCTGTATCGGGAGTTCCTGTGTTTTCCATTTTGTAAAAAAACATCGACTCTAGTTATCCATGAATAACTATCTGCAGTAGTTTGTACTTTCTGAGACTTGCTGGAAATTGAAATCTATTTACATTTTTTGTTTTGAAAGCCTAGATTAATACAGTATTAAGATAGTAATTAGAATAATTTTATCGAGTTCTTAGATTATAATTTGAAGATTCTATCTTAAATGCTGTATTAAAATAATCAATTTTGATTATAACTTAATCTTATGAATTCATTCTTATAAAATTATCATTCTAATTAGTTGTGGAATTAAGCAGGTGTCCTATCTTTTCACCATGAGAAAACATCTATTATTTATAATATTTATTTTTTGTTATACTTCAACGGAAGCGCAATTACAATTCTGTGATGGAATTTTAGGGCCCGAGATTTTTACTGAAGATTTTGGATCAGGAATTACTAATGGACCTGCATTATCCCCAATGATAACGTCATATCAATATGTTAACAGTGGTCCACAAGACGGTCAGTATACTATCTCTAATGATTCTGGTCAGTTGGGTAGTTGGTTTTCATTTCCTGATCATACAGGAAACACAAATGGTAAAATGTTAATTGTAAATGCAGGATTCAATGCAGGGCAGTTTTATAGAACACCTATTAATGGTTTATGTGAGAACACACCTTATGAATTTAGTGCTTGGATTATGAATGTACTGGATGGTGTGCAAAATGTATGTGGTTCAAATGAGATTCCAATTCAAGTTCGTTTTGAGATATGGGATGCCACAGATACTAATTTGTTGTCTAGTGGATCTATGGATCCTAAATTTGCAGATGTACGACCTACATGGATAAAATATGGACTTACCTTTACAACCAGTGCTGGTCAGAATGGAGTAATACTCAAAATGATAATTGTAATGCGATTAACAGATATGAAATTGCAGTTGGTTTTGATGATGATGGTGGAAATGGTTTTGACGCAGGCGATGTAGGAAATTTAATGGCGTTTACTCTTATTCCTGGAGGTAACTCTGTAACTCAATACCAAATAATTGATGGTGTTGATGGAATGAGTGCAGCATATGTTGGTAATACTGATTATTTTATTACCGTGAGAATAATTGACGAAGCTGGGAACATCTCACCTGAGGTATCATCGAGTACCCCGTTTTCTTTTATTGATCCGCCTGATCAAATTACGGTTGTTGAGCCAGCAGAGGTTGGAGTCTTTCAAATTGAAATTGGCTGGGCAGAACCAAATGATAATGGAACGGCAATCACAGATTATATTATTGAATATAAAGAATCATCAAGTGGAACATGGATAACTTATAATGATGGAATCAGTAATGATACTAGAGCAACTATTGTTGGTTTAACTGCGAGCACTGAATATGACTTTAGAGTCACTGCATATAATGGTTCATTTTCATCACCTTCACCTTCGGCATCGGATAAGACATTTCCAAATCATCCATTTTTTACGAGTAGTCCTTTCGCAGCTTTAAATCTTGGAGGAGCTACTGATTCTAAGTTTGTTGCATTTGAGAATGGTACTGAGGTTTTTATAAATGGTGCATCACAAGGAATATTCAATAAAGGTGATACCTTTCAAGTATCAACAATTCAAAATGATACAATGACTTCTACTAAACCAGTATTTATTGCAGGAAGAAGAGGAGCTGGTGGAGCAACGTCAAAAGGAAACATCGCTTGGAATGTTCCTGCTTGGGCGGGACGACAATTCTTGTTCAATGGAAGTAGAGATCCATCGCATATATATACAATTTTTGCATTTGAAAATGCAGATGTAGACATATATTTCAACGGAGCTTTTGATCAAACAGTGAGTCTCAATACCGATGATTTTCACACATTTAATTTTCCAAATAATGGTTCATATAGAGTGGAAAGTACTGGAGTTATTACTGGTTATGTTTACAGTGAAGACAATACAGCAAACAGAGTTATTGATCCTTACCCTGTTTTACCACTTTCAAAAGATATAATAGGATTTCCTTCAGGTTCGGGTCAATACAATGTTGTGATAGATAACACTTCTTATTC
>JALZUY010000170.1 GCA_023301395.1 Nonlabens sp. | reverse complement strand
TATAAAGATAATTTGCACGACCAAAACTTAATTGAATAGCAACCGCTGCTGAGTAAGTTACTTGTGCATCACTCACTTGGTTGTTATGCCTGTGTTTGAAATCTTTATCTTTTATAAAGGCTACCATGCGATGTTCAAACTGTCGCTGGTATTTTTTAGACAGTTTTTGATAGAATGGAAATGTTTCTAGAATACGCTTTTGCGAAAGCGGTAACCTGCGATATGTAAAAGGTTGTCTATTCCATACAAAGTCATTCTTGCGCTGTATTTTACGTAATATCAGATGTCCAAAAAAGAATGCAAAACCTATGCCTACCAATGCAAATGCATATGGCGCCATCCATTGTGTTTCTGGATTTAGACTAAGTATGTAAGCGAGTAATCTAATCTCTGCCAAATATGCTGAGTAAGTACCAGAAGAGTAACATCAAGGATGCAAATAACCCTAAAGATGCTCCTACATGCTGGTCTGTACTGTACTTGTGAACCAGATTTGAAGTTTGATACAAGATAGAACCTGAGGCTAGAACAACCATCGCTCCACTAAAAGCTAACCCTAAATTAAATCCAAAAATCATACCTGCGATAATTAATCCTATAGCGATAAAAAAGCCAACGGTAAGTATGTTGCGCAGGAAACTGAAATCTTTTTTGGTTACTAAAACAATAGCACTTAATCCAATAAATAAAGCAAGTGTCATCACTGCCGCTTGATTGATAATCGAGTTATCAAAGATATTGTTGGTGTCTCCTCCGCCAGAATAAGCGATTGCCATCCATATCATGGGAAGGAATATAAAAGCCTCGGCCACTACATAAAGTAGTAGAGCTAGATACTGTTGTGTCCTATCGTGGGATTTATGTGCTAAACTCTGCGCATAGTTAGTAGCAAGCATAAAACCACCTAACATAATAAGCCAGTACCATCCTTGGGTCATGGATAACGCAAAATCAACTAATGGTTGAATTCTTAAAAATAGAGCTTCTACTATTATAAATAGACCAACAGCTAGTGCTACGTGAGTATAAGTGCGTTTATAAAATGCGACTCTAGTATCTTCATCAACGGCAATAAGCGGTTGAAATGGTGTAGAAGTATTGTTTTCCATGTTTTTTTTAAGTTGTAATTAGTGAAGATAAATAATCTTCTATCTCACAACGGTAAAACATTAATAAAATTTTCTACATTTCAATTAAACCTTATCTTTCTCTTGCAGTCTTATGATGGACTATGATAGCCGAAAAAGAAAATGAAATTCTAGAACTTATTAAAGCTTCTCAAACTATTGAGGCTGGTTATCGCATGTTGCTACAAGAGTTTCAAGAACAACTGTACTGGCAAATAAGAAAATTAGTGCTAGATCATGACGATGCTCATGATGTGTTGCAAAATGTTTTTGTTAAAGTTTTTAAAGGAATTAAAAACTTCAAAGGTGATAGTAAACTGTCTTCTTGGTTATATCGTATTGCTTATAATGAAAGCATGACTTTTTTAACTAAAAAAGGAAAGCAATTACAAATAGATGACACACAATTACAATCACATCTAGTCAATCAACTAGAGGCCGATGTATATTTTACTGGTGATGAAATACAATTAACACTACAGAAAGCTCTGGCAACATTGCCTAAAAGACAAGGTGAGATTTTTAAAATGCGCTATTATGATGAGGTTAAGTTTAAGGATATTGCTAAATTACTGGATTTAAGTGAAGGAGCTGTTAAGGCTAGTTACCATA
The DNA here is from genome assembly GCA_023301395.1 of Nonlabens sp. Taxonomy (GTDB): domain Bacteria; phylum Bacteroidota; class Bacteroidia; order Flavobacteriales; family Flavobacteriaceae; genus Nonlabens. The sequence continues at coordinate 8,900 of JALZUY010000170.1, read as the reverse complement.
TTGCTGCTAAAAAAATTGAACAATATATAAAACGAGATTAAACTTTTTAAGAATATAATAGTCTTAAAATCAGAGCATGAATAAAGAAAATAAACATAACAAGGATTTAGGTTTTCAAGTACCTCAAGACTTTTTCAAGAACTTTGAAGAAAGTATGTTGACGCAGTTGATTCTAGATGAAAAACTAGGTAAAGAAACTGGTTTTCAAGTGCCTGATGATTATTTTGAATCGCTAGAAAAGCAATTACTTCCTGTTAGAGAGTCTAAGGTTGTAAGCCTTAACGATCGTTTTGATTATAAAAATGTATTGTATCCTATTCTTGCAATTGCTGCAGTACTGGCTATAATTATGACAATGAATACTGGGAATAGTGGTTCGTTAGATTTTGCTAGTTTAGAAACGTCAGAATTAGAAGAATATCTTGTTGACGAAGCATCACTTTATGATGAAAGTACTATAGAAATATTATTTGCAGACAATGATATGCTTGACAATATGAGTTTTTCAGACGGAATAGACGATGACGATCTATATGATTACTTGCAAGAAGAAATAGAATTAAACGAAATTATTACAGAATGAAAAAGTATATATTATTAATTACAATTCTTATAAGTACTATAGGAATGGCACAAAGTCCAGATAGCGATAAGAGAAATGATCGTCGTATGGATAAAGAAAAAATAGAAGCGCTTGCCGTTGCTTATATTACAGAACAGCTAGAGTTAACTCCAGATGAGGCTACTAAATTCTGGCCTGTTTTTAATGAAATAAAAGATAGACATCAAAAACTAGAACGTAAGAAAAAGGTGTTAATCCGTGAAATGGAAGAAGAGTTTGAAACACTTACAGATGCTAGTGCTTTAACTTATATCAATAAAATTGCTGATTTAGATAATCTTATTCATGGATCGAGTTATGAACAAAATAGATCTAAAATTATCGAGATTATAGGAGCAAAACGCTTCTTAAAACTCATGAAAGCCGAAATGGATTTCCGTAGAAAAATGCTAAGAGAATTCAAAAAGCGTAAAGGTAAAGGCAGACCTTAAACAACTGTCGATTTATTTGATTTAGTCATGGATAAGAGCCTTTTCAAAATAGTGTTGATTAGGCTTTTTTATGTTTTGAATATTTGTTGCCAAAGCTTAAATTTGTTAAAAATACATTCTCATGAAAAAGCTCTTTTTTTTCTTTTTAGTAATAAGTTTAATCTCGTGTAATCAACAAGAATCTACAGCAGTGAATAATGCTACTGACGATATAAAAAGCAGTAAAGCATATCAAGAATATGTAGTCGCTTTTAATGAGTATCAAGCTTGTAAAGAGGAACGACCTAACATTACTACAGCTTACATGAATAAAGAGATTACTGCTCCAGAGTTTGAAAAAGCACTAGAAAAAAACGCTAAAATGTGCTCTCTTAAAAAGCAACTTTTTAACACAAGATGGCAACTATTGCAAACTACTTATGATAAACTGTCTGCAGAGTATGAGATTAAGGCTGACTAGTCTAAGAAGTTAGTAATCTCGATTGCATTTTCAACAGAATTACCGTTATAGATTACAGTCCATCCCATGGAATTACTCAATACAAAAATGCGAGTGAGTTCTGATAGTAATCGATCGTCGGCATTTTTGAGAACGTCACTTTTTCTTATTTGACGTTCTATGTCTTTAGAGATTTTTTGCTTCATGTTATTGAAGTCTTTGGCCTCAAAAGTATTGAGCAGACCGTTGTCTAACTCATAGAAATTCAAGTTAGGATTTATGTTAATACTCGGTTGTGGTAACTTAGAAAAAACAATTTCTTTGCGTTTACTATCAATCTTGTACTCTAAGTTTTTAAGATCATAAATTACTTGAGCTTTGGCGTTTGAAACGACGAGTGCTTTTTTCTGACTTGAGAAGAAATCCCAACCATAGGATTTTGAATTCTCATAGGTATATACTTTACCATAATTTATTTCGGTAACTATTAACTTACTCACACTTAAGACTTCTTGCTCTATAAGTTCACTTTGCGCAATCAAATTAGCTTGCTCTGTGCGGTAATCTTTTATGTAATCATAAACCAGTACAATGGCTAGCATCATTAACGCTCCTGCGATAAGTGTTTTTAAGTTTTTCATAGTTGAACTAGTGGATGTTTTTGAAGTAATTCTAGGTGAGATTTAGCTATGTGTTCCTCATGTAATTCTATATCAGTAGGTTTGTGGGCAACTAGTCTGCGGTGTTTTTCAACGGCTTTCATAACGGGCAGAGCGGTTGTGTTTATAACGCTTTTGCAAAAGCGTTCCCAAACCAACTCGATGCCTATTTCATTCAAGTGGATCATATCACGGCCATAGAATCTATAGTCACGCAATTCATCCATTACAATCTCATAAGCTGGGAAATAACCTGCATTCTTACTTTCTACAACAGATTGAATCGATTCAAATAATCGTGCTTTACTGCGTTGATTCTCAGTAAAGCCATCTTTGATATGTCTTACTGGAGAAAGAGTAAAAATGACTTTTGCGTTTGGTTTTACTTTATGAATAATGGAAATAATAGATTGTAAACAATCTGAGATTTCGTTTATGGAAAGTAATTTCTTGTCAAATAGAGCTTGCGGTTGTTTATGACAATTTGCAACGATCAATTGTTTCTCGATATGTTCATAAACCCAAGCTGTTCCTAAGGTTATAAAAACATGAGATGCTTTTTTAATTTGGGCAGTAAGTAATTCTCCGGCTGTATTTAGATTTGTTAAAATAGCTTCAATTGAGGTTCCATTCAAGTCGGAATGTACGAGGTAGGAAAAATGAGATTCTATATCTTTTTCACTGAACATAGTTCCCGATAAAGAACGCTCCAGCAATACCATTAAACTATGAGGATTAAATACTATCCCAAACGGGTTTATACAGGTTTTAAAACCTTGATAAGCCATCTTAGCACCTATGTTTTCCGTAAAGCAACTGCCCAGAAATAGTATAGAGCTGTTGTAGTCTATAGCTGGTTGCAAAGGTTGAATAGGAACTGGTGTGGTGAGTTGCATTTTTATAACGTCGTTTGATAAAATCAAAGGTACGTGAATGACAGTATTATAAAAACAACCAATAAAAAATTAAGATTAATAAGCCAATGGTTATCAATAATTTCAAATACCAAATGCGCTTATTACTGCGCTTTTCAATAATAGCTTTTTCTATAATATTTCTTTTTACAGTTTTTATTTCTTCCTCCGTGAACTCTTGTTTTATTGAATGGCTATTGTAATCATTCTCATTATAAGTAGCATCTCGTGATTCATTTAAGCGATGAGCTCTACGCTGTTTCGCTTTGTTTTGAATCGCTTGTATTTTACGGTAGAGGTTATTATTGTTATACATGGTTAATTATCGTTTATTGAAACTTCATCAATTGAAATAACAAATAGCCTATCATATAGAATACCATAGGTGCTGTAATAATGGTGATGATTAAAACGAGTCGAGATTTTTGTTTTTGCTTCTCAGCTTGTTTACGTATTTTTTGTTTTGCAACGTGTATTTCTTGCGGTGTATAATTCTTTTGTAAAATTCCTTCAGTGTATGCAGCCTTTAATTTGCTATAATTCTTACGATGTGCTTTTCTATTAGATAACAACTTCTTGTTGTTTCTAATTGCGGTAACCATTGCCAGTGTTGCTCCTCCAAAACCCATATATATTATGAGTCTATATCGTAATAGAAATGTTACAGGTTGTTTTTGACTTGATTCTTTTCAAGAATTTCCTTTAATTCCATGAGGTCGTTTTCTTCTATAAACCTTCTTGGAATATCTACAATTTGGATTTTATTAAAATGAATATTCAGGAAATCTCTGTGTATTGTTATTTCTTTAATATTAATCCATTTTAAAGATGATCTAGAAGAATCTGTTTCCGAATGATAACCATCTTCATTTAGGACTAATTGGACTCCTGACTTTAATGCTGTAGCCTGATTATAACCTTTTGAAAAACCATAATATAGAATACCCAAGTAAATGAGTGGAATACATAAAAAGTAAACATTGCTCATGTCTAAAGTAATAGCAGAATTAGGTTGTGTGGTAGCAATGTTTATAATAATACTAACGATCATTAAACTAAAGATAATTAACAGAAAAATAAAAAAAGGTCGTCTTAACTGCATCATAAATCGATGCTTTATAAATTCCTTTTTTTCTACGGTATAATTTATCTCTATAGCCATAAATAGATCTCTTAAACCATCTCTTTAGCAGCATCCAGCGCCGCTTGAATACCACTAGCATCTTTTCCACCTGCGGTAGCAAAATGAGCTTGGCCGCCGCCGCCGCCTTGAATATGCTTTCCTAATTCACGTACCATAGCACCAGCATTAAGTCCTTTTTCTTCTACTAGATTTTTAGATAGAATGATGGTTAATGTTGCTTTATCACCATTACTAGCACCTATAATAAGAAACAGGTTTTCCATCTCACGTTCAATGTCAAAGGCAAGTTCTTTAACAGACTTAGCATCGAGATCTGTCTTAGTAGCGATAAAGTTTACGCCATTTATAGATTGTGCACTCGTTATTAAATCACCTTTTAAGTTTCCAGCTTTTGCCTTCAATAATTGTTCAATCTCTTTTTTAAGAGCAACATTTTCATCTTGTAGTTGAGAAATAGCCTGAGCAGGATTTTTTGAATTGGATTTTAAGATGGTTTTAATCTCGTCAAAATGTTTAGACTGATCTGCAAAGAACTCTTTCACTGCATCGCAAGTAATGGCTTCTATACGTCTTATTCCTGCTGCAACAGCTCCTTCACTCAATATTTTAAAGTGCCACACATGGGCAGTATTTGCTACGTGAGTTCCTCCACAAAGTTCATAGCTTTTCCCAAATTTAATAGTACGCACTACGTCCATATTTCTCGCCAAATAAGGCCATCGCTCCATCTTCTACTGCAGCGTCATAAGTATTGGACCTGTTTTCCTCTAATGGCAGTTGCTCACGGATGCGTGCATTTACAAAGTTTTCTACTTCTTGTAATTGCTCTGGTGTCACCTTTGCAAAATGGGAGAAGTCAAATCGCATGCTCGCACTGCGCACCATAGAACCTTTTTGTTCCACATGATCTCCTAGCACCTTGCGTAAAGCCTGGTGCAATAGGTGAGTAGCGGTATGGTTAGAACTGGTTCTGTGGCGTTGATTAGCGTCTACGACCACTCTATGAGAACCATCTAAATTCTTAGGTAAGTTCTTAGTAAGGTGAACAGTTTGACCATTTTCCTTTTTAGTATCTATAATGTAAACCGTATCACCACTCGTGCTTTCTAGGTACCCTTTATCACCAGTTTGTCCACCACTTTCTCCATAAAATGGAGTCATGTTGAATACTAGTTGATACATATCGCCATCTTTCTTAGTAGTTACTTTACGGTAACGAGTGATGTGCACATTTGCTTCTTGCTTATCATAACCTATAAATTCTTGAGCATCATCTTTACGCAGTTCAGTCCAGTCACTAGTGGTCGTTTCACTTGCTGCACGAGAACGTGACTTTTGTGCGGCCATAGCTTTATCAAAACCAGCCTCATCCAGTTCCATTCCTTTCTCACGCAATATCAATGCGGTTAAGTCAATAGGGAAACCGTAAGTATCATATAATTCAAATGCTTTATTACCGTCAATGGTATTCTTAGACTCACTAACAGCGCTAGTAATCATAGAATCAAGTAAAACGAGTCCACTATCTAGAGCTCTAAGGAATGATTGTTCCTCTTCTTTAATAACGTTAAGAATCAAATTCTTTTGTGATTTAAGTTCTGGAAACGCATCGCCCATTTGTTTAGACAGCGTGTTGACCAGCATATAAATGAAAGGTTCTTTTTTATTTAAATACGTAAATCCATAACGTATCGCACGTCTCAAGATTCTACGTATTACATAACCAGCACCATTGTTAGATGGCAACTGCCCATCGGCAATGGAGAATGATACGGCGCGCACGTGGTCAGCAATCACACGTATGGCGATATCTTCTTGCTCGGTCTTTCCATAAGAATGACCGGTAATTGTTTCTATCTCACGTATTAATGGAGTAAAAACGTCTGTATCATAATTGGACTTTACATCTTGCATCACCATGGCAAGTCGTTCAAATCCCATTCCAGTATCTACATGTTTTGCAGGTAAATCTACAAGTGAACCGTTTGCCATGCGATTGTATTGCATGAAAACAAGATTCCATATTTCTACTACTTGTGGATGGTCTTCATTTACTAACGTTGCTCCATCTACAGCAGCTTTTTCCTCAGGAGTTCTTATGTCTACATGAATTTCAGAACATGGTCCACATGGTCCTTGATCACCCATTTCCCAGAAATTATCTTTCTTATTACCATTAAGAATTCTATCCTCAGCGATAAATTCTTTCCAGTAATCATAAGCCTCAGTATCACGATCTAGTTTCTCGCTGGCATCACCTTCAAATATGGTGACGTATAAACAGTCCTTATCTATTTTATAAACTTCGGTCAGTAATTCCCATGCCCATGCGATAGCTTCTTTCTTGAAATAATCGCCAAAACTCCAGTTTCCCAGCATCTCAAACATAGTGTGGTGATAGGTATCTACACCTACTTCTTCAAGATCATTGTGTTTACCACTTACACGCAAACATTTTTGAGAGTCTGTAATACGATTGTGCTTGGATTCATTGATTCCTAGAAAGTATTCCTTAAAAGGATTCATCCCAGCGTTTACAAACATTAACGTAGGGTCATTTTTCATTACCATAGGCGCACTGGCCACAACCTCGTGTTGCTTGGATTTATAAAAGTCTATGAACGTTTGTCGTATCTGTTGTGATTTCATGCGTAGCTTTAAAAGCGGTTAACGGTAATTTGTTATTTTTGTTGAAAATGGAACGATTGGGTTGTTGTGAATCCGCTTTCGCGAAAGCGTAACAAAAACAATCTTTAATCATTATAATTACACTCCATTTAACGTTACAAAAATAGCATTTTATACCGTATGTCAAAGGTTAAGTATTACTATGATTCAGAAACGCTTTCTTACAGAAAAGTGGCTAAGCGCAAGCGCAATACTTTTAAAAAAATAGTGCTGTTTGTGTTGACGAGTGCGGTTTTTGGATTTTTGTTTTTCAATATAGCTTCTCAGTTCTATGAATCACCTGAATCGCGCAAACTAAATCGTGAGAATGAATTCTTAAAATTGAGTATTGAGGAATCGCAAAAAGATGTGAATGATCTAGTAAAAGTGATCAAAAATGTGGAAGAACGCGATAACTCTATATATCGTATTTACTTTGATGCATCTCCTATTGCTGTAGAGCAGCGAGAATCTGGTTTTGGAGGTGTGAATCGTTATAAGGATTATGATGGATTTGATAGTTCTAAAAAGGTAGTGGCTTTAAAAGAGTCTGTAGATAAGTTGAAAAAGAGAGTTGCCATTCAGTCTAAGTCACTGGACGAGATTGAAGAACTGGCAAAAAGTAAAGAGGAATTGTTAGTTTCAATCCCAGCAATACAACCAGTACGTAATGAAGATTTAACGCGCATGGCAAGTGGATACGGCTATCGCTCAGATCCTTTTAATAAGACGAGAAAATTCCATTATGGAATGGATTTTACCGCACCACGCGGTACACCAGTGTTTGCAACTGGTGATGGAGTAGTGGATCGAGCAGACTCTAATAGCTCTGGTTATGGAAATCATATACGTATTGATCACGGTTTTGGTTATGTGTCTTTATATGCACATTTAAGAGAGATTAAGCCTTATAATGTGCGAGTAGGACAACGTGTCAAACGTGGTGATATTATAGGCTATGTAGGCAGTACTGGTCGTTCTCAAGCGCCACATTTACATTATGAGGTGTTTAAAGATAAAGAGCGTATCAATCCTATTAACTTCTATTATGGTAACTTAACTCCTGAGGAATTTAATCTATTGTTAAAGGCTTCTCAACAAGAAAATATCTCACTGGACTAATGCATATAGATCTACCAGAAAAATTATATTATTCCATGGGTGAGCTTACTAAAGCTTTTCAAGTGAATGCGTCGTTGATTAGATTCTGGGAAAAGGAATTTGATATTTTACAACCCAAGAAGAACTCTCGTGGTAATCGCAAATTCACAAAGGATGATGTGAAGAATCTACAAACTATTTACCACCTGGTAAAGGAGCGAGGTTTCACTCTTGAAGGTGCTAGAGATTATATGAAATCTCATAAAAGTGAGTTGAGCCAGCTCGATATTATTAAAAAACTCGAGTACGTTAAGGCTGAGTTATTGAAGATTAAAGGGCAGCTTTAATTTATTGAGGTTGTTTAATGAATAAACCTAATCGTAATAGGATATTTATAGTAACTGCCGTCTGCAGCTTTTACGGCTCCTAATATTGGAAAAACGATGGAGCATATTACTATACCTATGATTAAGGGTACTCCTATAATTATACAGGTAAGTATAAACCCTATTATAGCATAGATAAATGAACTAATCATCCAGTTGATAATCTCTTTTCCATGCTTATCTACAACTCTACTTTCATCTTTGTTTGTTAACCACATGACCAGCGGTAATACAATCCCTATAAATGGAACTATATAGCTAGCAAATTGAGCTAAATGCATGAACACACAAAACTGGTTGAGTTCCATTCCCCATGGTTTGTGTTTAAAGTTTTGGTTTTGAGAATACATGTTTTAAATTATTTATTTAATGCTGAGGTTCCAAGAATTTCCTCAAATGCACTTTGGGTTTTACGAGCTTGCTGTTTAAATTTATAGATAAACACTCCTATTACGATTGGAAAGAAAACAAGAATAGGGATTATATTCATATCACCTAATTCATTGTAAATGTTAAATCTAAAAAAACAAATAAACC
>JALZUY010000169.1 GCA_023301395.1 Nonlabens sp. | reverse complement strand
CATGGTATGCTATTAATTTTGATGCTACTGGTGGTAAGTTTAGTGATGTAGAACAGGCAAAAGAGAGTATGCAATTACTCATCAAGTTCATCGCTGAGCTTAAAATTGCTTATCCTATTTCTAAGGAAAAAATAAATATATTAGGTTTCAGTCAAGGTGCAATTTTATCTTATGGATTAAGTCTATCCTATCCTCAACTATTTGATAAAGTGGTGTGTATGAGCGGCTATTTGAACGAGGAAATGATTGAGAATAAGGAGAAAATGGAATTACGCTTCCGCGAAAGCGAGAACAAACCATCATATTTCATCTCACATGGTACGGTTGATCAAGTGGTACCATATGCCTGGGCAAAACAAGCTCCAGAATTTCTAGATAAATTAGAAATTAAATACCTTTTTAAAGATTATCCAATAGGTCACGGCGTGGCACGTGATAATTTTTATGACATGAAAGAATGGTTAGAAAGCGATTTATAACTAACGGTACTTATTATAAAGTAACGTTTTCAATGATTGCATTGATAATTTATTGTTTGCATCAAAATTATATTGAATCAACACTTCGCCCCAAGTTTCATTATCTGTGAAATTTGCGATGAGCCATTTATGATTCAAAACTTGAATATCATTAATTTGAAAACCACGTCCTTCTCCTACATAATCTACCATTGGATTTCCTCCTTCAATAATATTTTTTTCAAGAAGATAATCAAATAATAAAGGTTCTATTTTATCTACATCTAATCCTGTAGATGCAAAATAATTATAGGCTTCTTCATTATTATCAAGGCTAAATAGGCTGTTACTGCTCGCAGGAATACTTACATTATCCAGTTTAGCTTCTGTAACTTCAAGTTTTTGTTCAAGAGTTCTATATGCTCTATCTTGAGATTCTTGGATGTTTCTACCATTCACATAAAGCATAAGTGCAATCAAAGAGGCAAAAATAAAAAGGTATAAATAGATATTACGTTTCATATTATAAATTAATTTCTAAATTATCGTAGGCTAAAAAGACTCCATCAGGTAAATTCTTTTCCACTTCTTCATGGAATCCTAGATGATGACTTATATGTGTAAAGTAAGTACGTTTAGGCTTCAATTCCCTTACCAATTCTAGAGCTTCTTCTAGATTTAAATGTGTTTTATGTTCTTTTACACGGAGCATATTGAGCACAAGAACATCGAGGTTTTTTAATTTTTGCTTTTCTTTATCCTCAATGGTTTTAACGTCAGTCATATAAGCAAAATTACCTGCTCTAAATCCATGAACAGGAATAAAGCCATGGTCAGCTAGAACTGGAGTAATCTCAATTCCTGCAACTTTAAAACTCTCATTTTCAAACTCCTGAACTGTTAAATCAGCAACACCAGGATATTTGTTAACCGTGGCAAACATATAACTGAAACGTTCTTGAAGAGCAAGATGTACTCTAGATGTCATGTGACAATTTATTTCTCCTTGTCTAAAGAAAAAAGGTCTTAAATCGTCTAATCCAGCAGTATGATCTGCATGTTCATGAGTAAAAAGTACTGCATGAAGTTGATCAACATTATGTTTCAACATTTGTTGCCTGAAATCTGGGCCACAATCGATAACGATGCGTTTCCCATTAAGTTCAATCATAGCACTCACTCTCAATCTTTTATCACGAGAGTCGGCACTTTTACAAACAGGATGATCACTTCCTATAACTGGAATGCCTTGAGATGTACCTGTTCCTAAAATGGTGATTTTCACTTAAACTATTTAAGGTTAAAAATACTTATATTTTTTTGTTCTACGTTGTGGTTTGCTACCTTTGTGTAAACGATATAATAGCATACCATAATGGGAGTTACCTTACCTGGAGATAATGATTTTGAATCAGTTCCATCTTTAAAAAGCAAAGCACTTAGAATTAACTTAAACCGTAATATTTACGGAACCTTTGCTGAGATAGGCGCTGGACAAGAAACGGTTCGTCATTTCTTTAGAGCTGGTGGAGCCTCTGGAACTATTGCCAAAGCGATGAGTGCTTATGATAAAGACTTCTCAGACGCTGTTTATGGTGTTCAAGATGATGGTCGTTATGTGACTGAGGCACGATTGAAACGCATGCTTCAATACGAGTCACATTTAATAGAAGAGCGTATAGCTCGTGAAAAACATCCTGAGAAGATGTTCTTTACTTATGCAAATACCGTTGCAACGATTGACTTTGCAAAAAAATATAAAGGACATGGTTGGGTTGGAATTAAATTCCAAGCTGCGCCGATGGAAGAATATTCTGAAATCGTATTACATGTACGTTTCAAAGAAACCGATGCTCGATTACAACAAATCACTCTAGGAACATTAGGTGTTAATCTTATATATGGTGCATTTTACAAACATGACCAACCTAAAAAATTATTGAAATATTTATATGATCATATCGATAAAGATAAGATTGAGATAGATATGATCAACTTTGATGGTCCTCGTTTTGCAAATGTCGATAATAGATTAATGTCACTACAATTATTACGTAATGACATGACTGAGGCTGTAATGTTCGGTCCTGATGGTAAAAACATACTAAGTGCACGTATTCTTTATAAGAAAAACGTACTTGCACTTAGAGGTAGTTTTAGACCGGTTACTAAGGTAAATATGGACATGTATGAAACTGCTAAGGCTATGTTCATAAAGTCTGGTAATGTAAAAGAAGAGAAATTAGAAACAATATTTGAAATCACTTTATCAAATTTAAAAGCTCAAGGTGAGATTGATGAAGAGGATTTTATGCACCGTGCAGAGCTTTTATGTTCTCTGGGTCAAACGGTTATGATTTCTAATTTTAAAGAATATTATAGACTTGTAGAGTATTTTAATAACTATACAAAGGAACGTATAGGGCTGGTTATGGGCGTGAATAACCTAGTAGATATATTTGACACAAAATATTACACACATTTAAGTGGTGGAATTCTAGAGGCTTTTGGTAAATTATTCTTCAAGGATTTGAGAGTTTACCTCTACCCTATGATTAACAGTAAAACTGGTGAACTTACAAATAGTGAAAACATAAAAGTACATCCACGTATGAAAGAACTATATAAGTTCTTTAAGTACAATGGACGTGTTATAGATATTGAAGATTACAATAAAGAAGTGATGCACGTTTTTTCAAGAGAAGTGCTGCGCATGATTGCAGAAAATGAAGAAGGATGGAGAGAAATGCTTCCTCCAGGTATTTCTGATATTATAGATGAGCAAAACCTTTTTGGTTGTAATACAGAAACTCTATTAGATTCACCTGATTAAAATAATGGCTAATGGCTAAAATAAAAAAAGCGGCTTGAAGCCGCTTTTTTATGCAATAATTTCAAATCTATTTAATGATTT
>JALZUY010000168.1 GCA_023301395.1 Nonlabens sp. | reverse complement strand
CTGTAAATAAAGATTTAGAAAATCAAATTGAAGAATATAATAATACTGTGGACGAATATATTTCTGAAGCATTTGATGAAAATTGGAAAAAGAAACTCTTTGATAACAATTCTGGTTGTACCGAAATTGAGCTAGAAGGATTTTAATTTACAAAACATAAAGTTATCTAAAACCTTGAAAAAACTCTTTAAATTCTTTCTCAACCTCATCCCTAGACCTTGGCTGATCAGCGCGAGTTATTTAGTGCGCCCATTAATGGCGTGGTGGTACAGTGGTGATCGTTATACTGATCCTATAGATGGAAAGTCGTTCAAGAGCTTTTTACCTTATGGATATGGAACCGTAAGAGAAAATGTGCTTTCGCCATCTACACTTTCTTTGGAACGTCATAGATTGCTATGGCTATACCTCAACAGAGAAACAGATTTACTAACTCGTTCTCAAAAACTATTGCATTTTGCACCTGAACAGTGTTTTTATAAACGTTTTCGCAATAGCGATATCATTGAATATACTACCACAGATCTACTTTCTCCACTTGCTGATGTGAAGGCAGATATTTGTAATCTACCATTTGAAAATGATAGTTATGATTTCATTCTTTGTAATCATGTCCTGGAACACATTCCAGATGATGAGACCGCGATGAAAGAATTATATCGTGTCTTAAAACCTGGTGGAACGGCAATTTTGCAAATTCCGCTAGAGAACGATAGAGATCTCACGTTTGAGGATGATTCTATTACTGATAAAGAGGAACGTGCTAGAATTTTTGGCCAGTACGATCATGTACGCATTTATGGAATGGATTACTTTGAGCGTTTAGAATCCATCGGTTTTCAAGTACAAGCCCTTGATTATACCAAACAATTAAGTCCTGAGGAAGTGGATCGTTATCGACTAGCAGCTGGCGAATTAATTCCTGTGGTTACTAAACCTGTGGTTTAATATACTGATTAAATCCTGGTGTTAATTCAAATCGCAACATTCCGTTTTCATCGATATACATAATGATTACCTCAATCTCTGGAATATTCTCCAGTAAAACTCTCGATTTATTTAAAGGCATAGCCATTATTGCAGTCGCATAACCATCAGCTAATGTGCAGGTGTTTGCAATCACATTCACTCCTATTACTTGAGAAGGCTGTGCTTGGCCTGTTAAAGGATTAACGGTATGTACATATTCTACACCTGTAGTTTCATCAATCTTGAACTTGCGATAATTACCACTACCTGCCATAGCTTTATCTTGTAAATTAATAGCCATGAGTGTTTTAATACCGTCGGGACCACTTTTAGGATCATTAATTCCCACTAACCATGATACATTACTCTCTAGGTTCTTGCCTTTAGTAATTACCTCACCACCTACCTCAACTATATAATTCTCCACTCCTTTTTTATCAAGCATTCGTGCTATATAGTCTACTAGAGTACCTTTTGCAATTGCATTGAATTCAAGGTACATTCCTGACTGAGTAGCTACGACATTATATTGGTCCGCAATATTTGTGTCTCTAACATCCATTTTATAGAATCCTACAAATTGTAAAAGGCTATCAATTTGATTTTGAGATGGAATAACATCTTGCTCTCCTTGGGATCCAAAACCGTATGTATTTACCAAGTTTCCTACTGTAGGGTCAAAATAGCCATCTGTTTTACGGTAGATTTTTTGAGCTGCGTCAAATACTTCTTTAAACGTCGCTCCTACCACAACGGTAGAATCTCCAGCGTTTATTTTATTAATTTTAGAATTAGGGATCCATGTTGACATGCTCTGATTAAACATATCGACGATCTGATTAACATCTTCGGTGATTTCTAATTCCTCGTCATGGAATATCTTAATCCCATATGTGGTTCCTATGGCATCACCTACAAATGTTTGAGGAACAGTTGGGTCTTGTTTAGGTGCGCAAGAGACAACTAGTATTAAAAGAAGTAGAATTATTTTTTTCATTTGATTTCTATTAAGCCAGCAAAATTAACCGTGTAATCTTCTTCGTGATGTACTGGAATTTCATAGTTACTAGAGTTTGCCAGTCCTACTCCAGCATAATATGCTCGGGCTTTATATTTTGCTGCATGATCTCTCATTTTATTCATAAAAGGCTCATTATACTGTACAGGATTTGCAGGATATTGAACAGCACGCACTACTACAAAATGTAAATATTTATCCTTAAGCGCCACAAATTGAGGATCTTTCTTGGGCTTAGAATTAATGGAAAGAAACTCAAAACCAAGTTCTTCCATTTCTTTACCGACTATGTTCATAGCCAGCTGGTGTAGTTCTTGTTCTGTCAGTGGATTCATAATGTAAAAATACTCTGTATAATTTTCAATGTCTTTAAACAAAACTTAAAACATTAATCCAAAATCATCTTTTTTGAAATCGTTTTACCATTATAACTTAACTCTATTATATAAACACCTTTTGCTAAACTACTCAAATCAATATTATCATTATTACTCAAAGTATTCATTTGCATTAACTGCTGTCCTATAGCATTATAAACTTCTACAGATTCAATAGCAATATCGTTAGGTTTTTGAATAGAAACATTACCGTCTTTAGATGGATTAGGATATAAGGATATCGCTTTCGCGAAAGTGGACTCATCCAAACTCAAGATACTATTTACAAACTCAATTTGAAAACGAGAAGCATCACTGCTTTGTGTATTTCCATTATCATACTGGAATGAGTATGTAGTCGTTGTAGTGGAACTAAGCAAAGTGGATTGACCTGTAAAGTTATCTTTTAAGTAAACATCTATAGCATTAAAAGAAACTGGTGCAACTTGAAACTCATAAGTATCTGTAGTTAATTGAGAGATGTTTAATGGGATTATCTCACCATTTAAAGGTGTTTTTCTAGCCGCAATACTAACTTGATTTTGAGATTCTAAAACAGAAAGATTCTCTTCCATGTTACTAATCTTAGGCGCATCATTCATATCAAATTGATTAGAAAAGGAATCATTAAATTTAATGATAACTCCATCCTTAATGGAGTTGTTATTTACTAACTCAATTCTCATAGCAAGAGTAATAGATGTAACCTGAATATGAGGTTGATTGATATCTAAATAGGATTCTTTAAAGGTAAAATCACCTGAATTACCATTTGCAATTACAAAGGCTACTTGATAAGGTTGTAAATAACCATTTACTTGACTTGAAGAGTTTAAGGTAAAATCTAGTGCTGTATCATAAGTTACATAAGCACCTCTAGTTTGTAATGTAGGATCCCAAACATAAAAGAATGCAGGTCTGGTTCCTGGAGCATCAACTGGTTTTCCTGACATATCTAGATTATTCAAAATTTCATCAAGATCAAATGGAGCTATATATGGATTCCCAATCATATTGAATGCTCCATCTACATTACTAATAACTGGTGTGAAATCTCCCGATTGTACCATACCTGTAGTTCTTATTGTAGTTGCTCTTTGCGAGTCGGCATTTGAGGTTAGATCTACTTGTCTATCACCTCTTATGAATAATCTATATGGCTGTCCTACATTTATTAGATCGTTACTTGTATTTGTACTTACTTGAGCAATCCATGCCTGACTTATATTATCCCAACCATACATAGATGGACTATTAGAACTTGACAAATCAAAACCGCCTGACGTTCCTGTTGCTCCTGTGATATCTGTCCCTAAGCCTACAACCACCTCATTTCCATTCTCTTGCCAATTTTCAAATATACTAATGGATGATGTAACAGGACTACTCACAAACCTAAACGCTCTTCCTGCACTCATGTAGGATTCTGAAATTACCGGAGATGTCAACTGTAATTTTGTAGGCAGGTAATAAGAATTACTGGTAGCTGTACTCTTAAAAGTAATGGCCGCATTTTGATTATCTATGATCCCAGATCCACTACCTGTGTGAAGTAAGTTCCCATAAATATCTATTTCACCACTTAATTCTATCTCATTATTATCCTTAATTATGAAATCACCTAGTTGAGTATTATTAGAAAAAAAAGCACTTTCATTATTAATAACAATTGATGCATTTTGAGCCATTATCGTACCTAGATTATTAATATCTCCGTGCACCGTTATTGTATTACCACTCGCAATTTGTAAAATTGCTCCTGCCGCAACAGTTATATTTTTCAAACTCATATCACAATCGATCAACGCATTTCCAGATAAAACATTGAGATTATCGACGGCCGTTATTGAATTGACACATGGATCTAGATTAGTCCAAAAATTATCATAGATGTAATCATTTTTTTTAATGAAAGAGAT
This sequence comes from Nonlabens sp., assembly GCA_023301395.1. GTDB lineage: Bacteria > Bacteroidota > Bacteroidia > Flavobacteriales > Flavobacteriaceae > Nonlabens. Next base: position 3,591 of record JALZUY010000168.1, on the reverse strand, counting down.
TTCAAATCTATTAACATCTATACTTTCAGGAATACTGTTATCTATTGAAAAAGAAATTACCTCATCTATACCAGTACCTATTTCATATATTTCACCCGTATAGTTATCCTTAAGATATGCGATGACATCATCAATTTGAAAAGCATCAATTGTAAACACATAATCTTGTGTTCTATAATTAATATTATAAAACTCTAGGGTTTCATTATCCACTGGAACATCACGCCTTTCAATACTTAAAAGACTAGAACCATTTTGTCTTGCAAAAGATTCATCTAGATTAAATAGCTTAGGTGCATCAAATGAATCAACTCCATTATTATTACCAGCCTCAAAAACTATAATTAAACCGTCAGCTGCCGAGTCTCCATTATTATATCGCGTTTCATCAAAAAGACTCATGCGTATCAGTGTACTTTGAGCATCTAAAAAATTTGCGTAAAAGCATATCGCACAGAAAGTTAACAAGTATTTCATTGTAGTAATTTGCGCAAATATAAGAGATTGGATAGGAGAAAAATGAACAATAAAAAAACATCTGATTTTAATACCATCATATTCTTATATTTAACATCTATTAAGTGATATCTCATGAATAAACAGTCCGTTTTTTTACTTTCCTTATTACTAGTGATTATAAATTCTTGTAAGGATGTAGAAGAATCTATTAAACAGGCTACAAATGATAACACACTTACTTCTTATGTAAATACTTTTATAGGAACTGGTGGTCATGGACATACATATCCAGGAGCAACCATGCCTTATGGAATGATGCAATTAAGTCCCGATACTAGACTAGATGGATGGGATGGTTGTAGCGGTTATCATTATAGTGATAATGTGATCTATGGATTTTCACATACACACTTGAGTGGTACTGGTGTAAGTGATTATGGAGACATTCTCTTAATGGCCACTAACAAAGCAATTGCTAACAATGGTGCCGATGGTAAAGAAGGGTACTCCTCAAAATTCTCACACGATAAAGAAAAATCAAGCCCAGGTTATTATGAGGTACACTTGGACGATTCAGATATTGATGTACGATTAACCGTTACAGAACGTGCAGGAATTCATGAATACCGTTTTCGCGAAAGCGATAATCAATACCTCATCATAGATTTAAAACATAGAGATAAATTACTAGAGCACGATTTACAAATTTTATCTTCTACAGAAATCCAAGGTAAACGATTCTCCAGTGCGTGGGCTAGTAATCAAATGTTGTTTTTCTATATCAAAACATCACATCACATTAAAAACTGGAATCGGAAATATGAGGTAACTCCTAAAGTTGAAGCTCTAGAATTTGATAATCCCAACAACGAACCCGTCATTATCAAAATAGGAATAAGTCCAGTAGATCAAGCTGGCGCAAAACTTAATCTAGAAACAGAGATAGGTGAAAAAAGTTTTGAAACCATACGCAAAGAAGCAAATGATATCTGGGAGAAGCAATTAAATAAAATTGTAATTGAAGATGATAATCATGATCATAAAGTAAATTTTTACACCGCTTTATATCACACCATGATTGCTCCTAACCTATATCAAGATGTAGATGGTCGTTATCGAGGAATCGATCTCAAAATTCACGAAACACAGGAATTTGATTACTATACAGTATTTTCTATGTGGGATACCTATCGAGCAGCACATCCATTATATACCATCATAGAACAAGAACGCACTAATGACTTTATAAACACGCTTACTGCAAAATATGATGAAGGTGGCATTTTACCTATTTGGGATTTGAGTGGTAACTACACTGGTTGTATGATAGGATACCACGGCGTTCCCATAATAGCCGATGCGTATTTGAAAGGAATACGTGGTTATGATGTAGATAAAGCCTATGAAGCGATGAAGCATAGTTCCACACAAGATAAATTAGGATTAGACTCTTATAAATCCTTAGGTTTTATCCCAGTAGAACTAGAAAGTGAATCTGTTTCTAAAACACTAGAATATGCTTATGATGACTGGACCATTGCTCAAATGGCAAAGGCCTTGAACAAAACACAGGACTATAGAAAATATACAGAGCGTGCACAAAATTATAAGAATCTCTATAATCCCGAAAGCGGTTTTTTTCAAGGTCGCATGCGCAATACCTGGTTTGCACCTTTCAAACCAGAAGAAGTAAATTTTAATTACACAGAGGCAAATGCCTGGCAGTACAGTCTTTATGTACCACAAGACATTTCTGGGCATATAAAATTAATGGGTGGAGAAGCTGCTTATGAAAGACATTTAGACAACCTGTTTACCGCCAAAACGAAAACCACTGGTCGCCATCAATCAGATATTACAGGACTTATAGGTCAATATGCACACGGCAATGAGCCATCGCACCATATGGCTTATCTATATAATTATGTAGGGAAACCAAATAAGACGCAAGAAAAAGTTTATGAAATTCTAACCACTTTATATCACAATAAACCTGATGGGATATCAGGGAATGAAGATTGTGGTCAGATGAGTGCCTGGTATGTACTAAGTACGCTAGGATTTTATCCCGTCACGCCAGGATCTAATGAATACATTATTGGTTCTCCTTTATTTGATAAGGCAACTATTAACCTAGAGAATGGCAAGGTGTTTACTATTGTTAAGCAAGGTAATGGTATTTATATCGCTACTGCGAAAACGAATTCTAAACCACATAACAAATCATACATCACTCACGATTTAATAATGAATGGAGGAACGCTCGCATTTGAGATGAGTACAGAACCTACCGATTGGGGAACAGAAGATATTAATAGACCTGTTTCAATTATTGAAGGATACCAAATAGCTACAACTCCATATATTGCAAAGGGATCAATCACTTTTTCTGATTCCACAGTAGTAAATTTAGCCAGTCATAATAAAGATTCTCAAAAACCATTTGAGACACAAATTTGGTATTCTATAAATTCTAATGAAATTGATGATATTAGAGGTTACCGTAAACCATTCACCATTAAAGAATCTTGCACTTTAAACATATATTCAAACTATAGAGAATATACCAGCCCTATGATTACTACACAGTTTTATAAATATGATGAGAACATGAGTGTGAAACTGTCTCACAAATTTGCAAACGAATATAGTGCTGGCGGCAATAATGCATTAATTGATGGAATGCAAGGAACAAAAGATTTTAGATCTGGAGCATGGCAAGGAACTCAAAATGAAGACCTAGAAGCCACAATTGATTTAGGGATTTCAAAAAACGTAAGTAGTGTTCAAGTGGGCTTTTTAAAAGATCAACGCAGCTGGATTTTTTATCCTAAAAACGTTTCTTTTGAATTTTATGATAACGACAATAAATTGATTAAAAAAATCAACCGAGACATCCCAAAGACAGGTAAAGAAGAAATATCTTCCGTTTTCAGACCACGATTAGAAACTCCTGGATTACAGAATGTGAGATACATAAAAATGAAGGCTTCTACTTATGGTAAATTACCAGAATGGCATTTAGGATATCCTCATAATGGAACCGCTTGGATTTTTATAGATGAAATAACAATTAACTAATCAAAATTTATATGAGTACTCAAAATAACAAATCAGCTTTAACTACTCTAG
>JALZUY010000167.1 GCA_023301395.1 Nonlabens sp. | reverse complement strand
GACGTGAGCTCTTCCGATCTGATCAAATTGGAATTTGCTAATGGAACATCAACAACCTTCTACAGATAAAGACGTTTTAAACAAAGGAATTACAAGACTCTTGATGGCTCTTCCATTTATCTTTCTAGGCCCGTCACTCATATATATGGGCGCAGAAAGTGATCATCCCATTATTTTCTTAATGCCTGGAATATTGTTTTGTGCACTTGCTATTCTTTTTATGTTTCAAGGAATCAATATTATTTTAGATTCCATGTTTAAAACAGATAAGAAAAGATAATATACAGTCTCTTCCATTCGTTTTAAAATAGACTTTTATAAATATGCTTTCGCGAAAGCATAAAAACAACCTATATCCATGAACAAATATTTTTATTTAATTATACTAACATGTGCAGCCATAATACTTACATCTTGTAAAGATGAGGAATCAGCAACTGTTACATTCTCAAAACAAATAAAAAGTAGTGTAACAAATTATAATGGTGGAGAAGCACAGTTGAATATCATGGGATATTTTGTGGAACCACAATTTAACGGAACAATTGATACAAATGGACAGGTAACATTAAACCTGCCTACAGGTTTTAATATGACGTCTCAAAAGGCATTTACTGAATACAACTCACAAGGAGATGCGAGTTATGAATTAAGCGCGATGGGAATCGAAGATATTTTTAGTCCTCTAGAGAATCTAGAAATTACTGGTGATAGTGTTCAACTCGCGCTTGCAGGAAAGTATTATGGATTTGAATTATATAATAACGATGATATAAAAGTAGGTCGCATATTCCCATCTTCTTCAAAAAAGTTTATGTTGAATACTATAAATGAATTAAAGAACCCACCAGTTATAGGTTATTACTATATGTTACTATATAGTAGTGATGTAATTAAAATAAAAGGTAGCAATGAGTATGCATTAACTTTAGATGATAATGGAAATGTTGATCTCACCACTATTCGTTCCTATAACATAAGTATGAAGGAAGGATGGAATGCGATTAAATTTGAAGTAAAAGAAGTTGCAGAAGATCAAAATAAAGAGATGCACATTACAGAATCTGCGTTTTCAAGCGTAAAAATATCGGAATTGGGCAATCAATGGATCTATTTTCCTTTATAAAGAGGTATTTTATCGATAAAAGACCAATTAACTTGCTGAGTTATAATTGTAAATAACTTATAGTCAACGAGTTGTAAAAAAAAATAGGTATAACAACGAGTTTTAAGTCCTCATAACGAAAAATAGAGCGTTTTTAGACTCACATTATACAATAGCAGTAGATTTGTCACCTAAAGATACTGAAATGAAAAAAATATTTACCTTTTTTGCTTTTGCACTTATCACAGCTTCATGTTCTACAGAAGAAGCTAATGTTAATCAATATGAGGCTCAAGACATAAATAAAATGGCAGATGGCGATTTTATTAACTTTATGGAAACAATCGCTATAGATAGAAATGTTATTCCTTATGAAATAAATCCTGAAGATTCTTTCTACCCTTTCCCTATTGAATCAATAACTTCTGTTGGAGATGCAAAATCTTTAATTGAAGACCCTTCATTTGGAGCTTGTATAGCAAAAGATTTAATTCTTCCAGGAACTGGTGATGTAGGTAATCTAGTAGTTGATAAATTTAATGATAACAATGGTAATGGTAATGGTAATGGTAATACTAAAATTAGATTTAAGTATAACGCTGCTCCAGGATGGTATATTTACTCTATTTCAATGAATATCGTTGAAGACTGTAATAACACTCCTATGTATAATGGTGAGCCAGATGTATGTGCATTTAATGTAAGAAACTGTTTCTCTGGTACTCGTACTGGTGTAACATATACATTTAGAGATTATTGCATCCCTGACTGTGTTTGTCTTGCTGCTTATGTCGTAATGTACACATTAAATGAAGATGGGTCTGTAGACCAATGTGTCGGTGTATGGGTAGATGGTGAGCAACTAGGAACAAGTAATACTGCAAAATCGAATACATTTTGTAAAGACACTTGTGGTGAAACTCAAGCTGGATAATATTCAATATAACATATTAAAAAGGCGCTCTTTCAGAGCGCCTTTTTTTATGCCTTTATTTTAAATATAAAAACATTTCTTCTATACTAGCGTTTAGGATAAAGCTGGCATCATTTTAGTAACTTTGTTGCCCTAATAATATCCTATTGAAAAAACTACTTTTCCTACTTTTCCTTTCCCTCTTCAGCACTATTGTTTCTGCTCAAGAAACGGTAGTTGAAAACGATTCTATTATTAGAGTCACAGCTGGTTATCAGATTACAAATGAAGAAAGATATCCAGATGCAATCATTTATTCAAAATCTGAATCACAAACAGTCTATATTGAACACCAAGGAATAAAAATATGGTGTGATCAGGCATTTTTTTACAAAGATAAGAACTTCTTAAAAGCTACAGGCAATGTACGTATGAATCAAGGTGATACAGTCACTATGAATTCTAAGTATGCAGAGTATAATGGGAATTCCCAGTTGGCATTTGCAGCTGGAAAAGTGAACATGCGTAGTCCTGATACTAATCTTGAGACCGACACATTATACTTTGATCGTAATAAACAACAAGCTTATTATCGCAGTGGCGGAACTGTAAAAGATACTGCTAGTGTGTTAAAAAGTCGAGTAGGAAGGTTTTTTATGCAAGAAAAGAAATACCAATTTATTGACGACGTAGTAATCACAAATCCTGATTATACAATCAATTCTGAACAAGTAAATTTCTATACAGAGACAGGTCATGCTTATTTGTACGGACCATCTACGATAAAAGGAACAGCCAGTACAGTATATTGTGAAAGAGGATTCTATGATACTCGTAACGATTATGGCCATTTTGTAAAAAAATCTAGAATAGACTATAATAATCGCACCGTCACTGGTGATAGCTTATACTTCAACCGTAATACAAATTTTGCAAGTGCTACAAATAATATTATAGTCACAGACACGATAAACAATTCCATTATCAAAGGACACTATGCCGAAGTTTACAGAGAGAAGGACTCTGTCTTTATAACAAAGAGAGCTGTTGCTATTTCCCTTCAAGAAGCAGATTCTGTATATATACATGCAGATACGCTCATGGTAACTGGTCCTGAGGATAATCGCATCGTGAGAGGATTTAGAGATGTGAGGCTATTTAAAAGCGATTTAAGTGGTAGATGTGACTCTATCTATACCAGACAATCGACTGGGCTTACTAAATTAATTAAAAATCCTGTATTATGGAGTGGTAAGAGTCAAATCACAGGAGACTCTATTTTTCTACAAAGCAATGTAGAAACTGAACAACTAGATTCTTTACGAGTTTTCTATAATGCTTTTATAATTGACAAAGACACTATTAACAATGGATACAATCAAATTAAAGGGAAAGAATTAATTGGACTATTTAAGGATAATGAAATTTATAGAATAAAAATTAACAAAAATGTTGAAAATTTACTTTATAACAATAATGAATCAAATGAACTCATCGGTATTAATAAAGGAACTAGTAGTAAACTAGACATTACACTAAATAGTGAAGGAGACATCGTAACAATGAGATCTATACAAGGTCCTAAAGATGTTTTAAATCCAGAAGATGAACTTCCAGAAAACGCACGGAAGCTAAGAGGATTTAAGTGGCGTGGCGATGAACAAATTAATAGTGTAGATGAAATATTCATAGGTAAAAAAGCTCCAGTCTTGACTAAAATTAAGGGACTTCCACTACCTAAAGTTGAAGAGGCATTTTTTGATGAGAATAATTCAGGAGAACTAAACAAAAATTCTAAATTAAAACAAGAGAATCTTATCAATAGAAAAAAAGATCAAGCTCCACAATCTATAAATAATTAAGATTGAAAAAAGACTTCTTTACATATCAAGCACCTACTACTCCATTTTCACCAGCATTAGAGATATCACATGCTAGTGGGAATTACATTTATGACATTCACGGAAATGAATACCTCGATTGCGTTGCTGGAGTAAGTGCATTACCACTAGGTCACTGCCATCCATCTGTAACCACCGCCATAAAGAATCAAGTAGATTTATACATGCATGTAATGGTATATGGAGAGTATGCGCAAAAATCTGCTATAGAGTTATGTAAAAAAATAGCAAGTCACATGCCAGAACCATTACAAATGACTTATTTGGTCAATAGTGGTACTGAGGCAATGGAAGCTGCAATAAAACTCGCAAGACGGGTTACAGGAAAAACGGAGATTATATCAATGGAAAAAGCCTATCACGGTAATACCATGGGATCATTGAGCTTAATGGATTATGAGGAACGTAAAGCACCATTTAGACCTCTCATACCTGACGTAAAGCATATTAAATTCAATTGTATAGCTGAGCTCAATTTAATTACTGCATCAACCGCAGCTGTCGTTATAGAGAGTATTCAAGGTGGAGCTGGTTTTATAATTCCCAGTAATAGATGGATGAAGGCATTACGTAAAAAGTGTGATGATAAAAACACACTTCTTATTATAGATGAAATTCAACCAGGAATGGGACGTACGGGAACTATGTTCTATTTCACTCAGCACGATATTATTCCTGATCTTGTTATCACAGGTAAAGGTTTAGCTGGCGGATTGCCCATAGGTGCCCTTACAGCTCGAGCAATTCATCTTAAACAATTCCAGCAATCACCTATGTTAGGTCACATAACGACATTTGGAGGTAATCCTGTCATAGCAGCCGCTGCACTAGCAACTATTACTGAGTTGGAGGAAAGTGATTTAATAGAATCTGTGAAATTTAAAGAATTACGCTTTCGCGAAAGCTTAATTCACAAAAACATTAAGGAAATAAGAGGCACTGGTTTAATGCTCGCAGCCCTATTGCCTGACGATCGTTTTACAACCAATATAGTTGAGGAATGTCGAAAAAGAGGTGTGATATTCTTTATGTTACTTTTTGAAAAAAGAGCAATAAGAATAACGCCACCACTCACAATTACAGAGGAAGAAATTGACAAAGCGAGCACTATTTTAAAAGAAGTTATTGAAGAATTTTATGATTAAAAAGCCCAATTTACCGCTGTTTATAAAATGTTTATAAGAGAATGAGAAGGATAATGAAAAGAATAGCAAAAATCTTGAACTTAGTAATGGTAGAATTTCTAAATCCAACCTATGCATTTTGAACTTAATAACGACGGCTCTATGAGCATTAAAAAGTTTGAATCAATGCTTAAATCCAATGAAGTAGGATTTTTTGACAGTGAAGAATTTGAACAAATTATTGAACATTATTTAGAAGAAGGTAAGATGACACTGGCTCGTAAGGCGATTCAATTAGGGCTTTCTCAGCATCCTGCATCAGTAGAAGTAAGATTATTACAAGCCGAAGTTTTTGTTTTTGACAATGACTATGAAAGAGCTCATGAAATCCTAAATGATCTATATGAACTACAACCTCATAATGCCGAAATATATATTCAGAAAGCTAATATCTTTTCAAAAACAGATGAACACCTTAAAGCTGTTGACCTTTTATTACAAGCCCTAGATCTCACACCGGACCAAGCAGATGTGTATAACCTCATGGGAATGGAATATCTATTCATCGAAGACTATCAAAATGCTAAAGCAAATTTTATAAAATGTTTAGAATTAGATGACACAGACTATTCTGCTTTATATAATATTATCTATTGTTTTGACTTCTTGAAAGAGAACAAAAAAGCAATTGACTTCCTTAATCATTATCTCAATACAAATCCATATAGCGAGGTTGCGTGGCACCAAGTAGGTAAACAATATTTTGACCTTAAGATATATGATAAAGCCCTAGCTGCTTTTGAATTTGCGATCATCTCAGACGAGTTGTTTGTAGGCGCATATCTAGAAAAAGGGAAAGTGCTGGAAAAACTGGGTAAGTTTAATGAAGCTATAGAAAATTATCAAATAACACTAGAATTAGACGACCCTACTTCATTTGCATACCTAAGATTAGGGAAATGCTATGAAAAATTAGGCGCAAACGATCTGGCTATCAAATATTATAAGAATACGGTTAAAGAAGATCCTTTATTAGACAAAGGATGGATTGCTATTGTTGACTTTTACCTCAAACAACTTAATTATCAAAAAGCATTAAGCTACATTGAAAAAGCTACAGAAATCGATAGTGAAAATGCGTTATACTGGATTAAATATGCAAAGCTTAACAAGAGATTAAATTTCTTTGAAGAGGCTGAAAACGGCTATAAAAACGCTATTGAATTAGGAAACTATGAACTCGAAACATGGCTACAACGTTCAGATATATTATTGCAGCTTGGGGAATTAGAATCAGTTATAACCAATCTAAAGGAAGGTATGGACTTCTATCCTGAGAATGCAGAGTTAGAGTATCGTTTAGCCGGAGCGTTTTTAAAAACTGGAGATAGTATTAAGGGACAATTTCATCTACAAAATGCGTTCAAGAATGATCCAGATTTTATAATTATTCTAGAAGAACTATATCAGGATATTTTCTTATCAAATGATGTTCAATCAATTATATCCTAAAAGTCATGTTATTCTTTTCAAAGAAATTTTTCTTAACTGATCATTTAGAAGGATTAGTAGATATTCACAATCATATATTACCAGATATTGATGATGGTTCCTCGGACCTTGAAACATCTATAGAGATGATTAGATTATATAAAGAACTGGGTTTCAAAAGTTGCATCGCCACTCCACATACCATGGAGGATTATTATGGTAATGATGTAATCACGATCGAGAAATGCTTTAACGATTTCAAACAAAATGAAACTGATTTTGTAATTAAAGCATCCTCAGAATATATGATGGATGGTAATTTTGAAAATTTAATTGAATCAGAAAATATATTATTTCTTAAAGAACGTATTATTCTTACTGAATTCTCATATTTTCAAAAACCTCATTATGTAGAAGAGGCTTTATTTAATATGTTACAAAAAGACATCACTCCTATCCTAGCCCATCCTGAACGTTATAAATTTATAAACGAACTTGAAGAATTTGAAGATTTAAAAAATCGAGGTTTTCAATTTCAATTAAATTTTTTATCCTTAGATGGACATTATGGCAAAGATGCACAGAAAAAAGCTTTCTTATTATTAGATAACGCAATGTATGACTATGGAGCAACCGATGCTCATAAGCCAGATCATTTAAGAAAACTAAAAGAAATAAGAATACCTAAAAAAGTATCTGATCAATTGAAATCAGTTATTTCAAATACACTAACAATATTTAACTAGCTCAATCCTAGTATTGCTTTCAATTTATCCAAGAACGATTTCTTGTCTGCAGAATAAGAATATCCGTATTTATTACCATACCCAAAATTAGCAAGTTTAACACTATTAATTACCATAGCGACATTTGATAGTTTTCCAGAATTTATGGTATCAGAGATATACTCAAGGAGACTCTTGTCTGTGTAATTTGCTCTTGAGACATACACAATAACATCAGCAAATTTATTAATTAAGAAAGTGTCTGTTACAACTATTGTAGGAGCCGTATCAATAATAACTAAATCATATTGTTCTCGAGATTCTTCAAAAAGTTGATTCACCTTATTTTGCATAAGTAATTCAGCTGGATTAGGAGGAATAGCACCAGAAAGTAATAATGAAAGGTTTTCATTATCCTCTACAGGGAAAATGAGCTCAGGTAAAGTTAAATCTGGACTAACTAAATATTCAGTTAAACCTTTCTTATGTTTTAATTTCTTCTCAAAAAACCTATGTAATTGAGGATTCCTAATATCACCACCTATAAGTAAAACCTTTTTACCACTGTAAGCAAATGTACTAGCTAGGTTAAAAGCCGTAGTCGTTTTCCCTTCTCCTTTTACAGTTGAAGTCACCAATACAACAGGAGTCTTACTCTGATCTAGTGTGCTAAGCTTATACTGTAAGTTTGTTCTAATAATTCTAAATGATTCTGATAATACACTTCTATCATTAGGCACAATTCTATCTTTAACATCACTTTCTAGTTTGGGAACCTCTCCTAATATAGAGACAGAAGATAGATTGCGTTCTAAATCTTTTCTTGATTCTATTTTATTATAAAACAATTGTTTCAAATAAACCAGACCTAGTGGAATAACCATACCTATAAGAATTGCTGCTAAATAAATGATATTTGGCTTGGGAGAAACTGGTGTATTAGAGGCATAACCAGAGTCTACAATTTTTGCCTTAGGTGCAGTAACTGCCAAAGAAATAGCTGTAGTTTCTTGCTTCTCTCTTAATAATAAATAAATGGTCTCAACAATTTCCCTATTACGTTCAACACTTCTTGTAGTTTTCTCATTTAAAGGGACTTGTGAAATAGTACCACTTAATTCATTAGCTTTTTGAACAAGATTATTTTTCTCGACATTTAAATTATTAATATAATTGTCTAAACTTATAAATATATTTCTCTTTACAGAACTAAGTTCCGAAGCCATCCTAATCATAACAGGGCTTTCCTTAGTAGATGTTTGCCCTATACGTTGATACGCAGTTAGAATTTCATTATACTTTCCTATCAATAAATTGAGTTGAGAATCATTTAAACCTAATCCCGAGGTCGTGACACTTTTTTCAATATCACGAATCATATAATTTTTCAATGATATACCAATAGAGAGCTGAGTCTCTATTTTTAGTAATTCAGATTCAATTTCATTCGCTTTTTGTAAATCTATAGACGTTTCTGCAGTTATATCAGTAATCCTTCTTTGAGTTTTAAAAGATTCAATACCTGACTCCACACTATCCAAATCTTTTGTGATAGCGTTAAGTCGTTCCTCTATAAATTCAGCTGTATTTAAGGCAACAATATTTTTATCATTTATAGCGTCCTTATTATATTCATTAATCAATTGATTAAGAACATCTTCTGCTCTCTCGCCATTAACATCAGTAATCGATAAATTAACTACACTTCCTCTTTTTCCAGAATTATTTATATTAAGCCTAGAATGAAAGTCCTGAATAGCCAATTGTTTAGGACGCACAACTACCTTAATACTAGATTCATCTTCAGATATATCTACTAAAGAATCTTTATTGTATTCCTTAGGTGAAAAAACAAAAGACTTATTCTCTATCGATATTATTTGCCCATATTCCTTATTTATCCAATTTGAATTTTCATTATTTCTAAATCCAAATAATGAATCATTAACTTCTTTTACAAAAAAAGTAACCTCTTGATTATCACACAACAAACAATCGCTTATTAATTGAGTTGCATTGAAAAAACGATTGGTATAAATATCGCTTTCTTTAATGTTACCTTTCTTAAAATATGACGTTGTAAGATTATAATGATCTATAACATTAGATAATAATCGTTTTGACTTTAGTATTTCAATTTCATTTTCTACACTATTAAAATTACTCCCGAACAATCCTATATCACCTAGAACACCTGTTTCAGAAAGGCCACCACCAAATTGTGTGTCTTTAATAATGATAGACGCTGTTGCTTGATAACTTTTTGTTGCATAACGCAAATAGATTAAAGCGCCTGCAAAACATATAAAAACTGATAAAAGAATCCATGGCCAAGCTTTTATAAAAGGTTGTAATTGATCTCTTAGAGATTCTTCATTAGACTTTGAATTATCTTTATTCATGAATTATTTATTCAAATTTGATAAAACTACAATCGTAGTTAGTAAGAGTGAAGCTATGGAAACATATACAGAAATGTTTCTGTTAAAACCTGAAGCTTGTACCTGGGCTCCATTAGGTTCAACTATAACAGTATCATTTTGATTTAAGTAATAATAGGGAGAATATATAAAATCTGACGTAGTGATATCTACTCTTGCTGATTTTTGAATACCATTATCATCTCTTAGTACAATTATGTTAGATCTCTTACCATATACACTTAGATCACCTGCCAGTCCTATTGCTTGTAATAATGTGATACGACTATCAGAAACACTAAAAGTACCTGGCCTATTAACCTCACCTAAGACTGTTATTTTAAAGTTAAGAATACGCACATCAACCGTAGCATCTTTTACATATTTGAGTAATTTTTTTTGCAAATTCTTCTCTAACTGCGATCGAGTGAGTCCACTTACTTTAATTGAACCTATCAATGGGTAGTTTATATTACCTTGTTCATCCACTAAATAACTTTGAAGCATTTCTTGAGAACGAATCGCAAGTCCTCCAGAAGCTACAGGATTTACAACCTTATTGAAAGGTTGAACACTTTCCATATTCTCACTAAGAATTATAATTCGCAAGATATCATCATTAGAAATCTTAGTATTATAAATAGCTTGATTAGAATCAGACAATGAATTATCAATGTCCTGCATATAAATAATATCCTTCTTAGAAACACAAGAGGTTACTGAGATAAGCACAATAATTAATAGTGTTAGAGCACTTAAAAATTTAGTTTTTTTCATTTTGCAAATATAGTATATTAACTAGACACCTTTACATCTTTATCTAATGCTTCATACACACTATTTTGACTTAAAAATTCAGGAATTAATTTCTTTAAATGTGTTACTACCATTATATTATTTTGTTGCTCAGCTGCAGCGGCTATCTCTATAATAAAATTGTTGACATCACTATAAGGCATTACCTGATCCTTAGCAATCATGATTTTTTTATGATGAGTTGGAAGGGTTTTAGAAGAATCGTTTAATAACTCTTCAAATAATTTCTCTCCAGGTCTTAAACCGATTACTTTTATATCTATTTGATCGTAAGGAATAAAACCAGAAAGCTTGATCATTTTTTCTGCTAGATCCATAATTTTGACAGGTTTTCCCATATCAAAAACAAAAACTTCACCTCCTTGTCCCATTGTTCCAGCTTGTAAAACAAGTTGACAAGCTTCGGGAATAGTCATGAAATAACGTATAATGTCTTGATGCGTCACGGTTACAGGACCACCAGAAATAATTTGTTTTTTGAAGTGCGGTATTACAGAGCCATTTGACCCTAAAACATTACCAAATCTAGTGGTTATAAAACATGTATTATTACTTTCTTTGGCTTGTAAAGATTGAACATAAATTTCAGCAGCTCTTTTGGAAGCTCCCATTACATTAGTCGGATTTACAGCTTTATCTGTTGATACCATTACAAATCTTTCTATATCAAATTCAGTACTAAGATTAGCTAAATTTATAGTTCCGATAATATTAACGTAAACAGCTTCTGATGGATTATTCTCAATCAAAGGAACGTGCTTATAGGCAGCAGCATGAAAGATTACTGATATTTTTTCTTTTGTAAAAAGATTAGTTAAACGTTTAAGATTACCTACGTCAGCTAAGACAAAATCAAAATCAATATTTGCAAATTTTGATCTTAGTTCCAACTCCAACTCATGTAGTGGTGATTCGGCTTGATCTAATACTATAAGTTTTTTAGGATTATAGCAAGATACTTGTCTTACTATTTCACTACCTATAGAACCAGCACCACCAGTAACTAATATTATCCGATTATTTAAATATTTGTCAATTAAAGAATCATCTAAAACTATTGGATTGCGTTCCAACAAATCTTCTATTTGAATTTCTTTGATATTACCATGAATATTGTCAGAGTCTTTCCATTCTTTAATTACAGGCGCATTAAAAATTTGAATACCATAGTTAAGGCATTCATCAACAATATTGTTTTTATCCTTATTAGAAATAGTATCTCCAACAATTACAACGCCATCGATATCATATGGTTTAAGCTTGTTATATAAATCACTATTAAATTTAAAAATAGGTTTTCCTAAAATTTTAATCTTAGAATGTGCTTTAGTAAAAGAAACAAATCCAGCTAAATCAAAATCCTGATTTCTAGAAATAGTCATAGCCTCGGCAACTGATATCGTCTCATCGTTAACTCCTAGTAATAACACACGTTTTTTCTCAGAGGTATTTAAATTAATAAAAAGCTGATATACCGATTTAACTACAACTCTAAATAACAACATGAGTCCAAATGTGATAGTTGCAAAAATGGCTAAAAACGGCACTAAGAATAGTTTGTCACTAAATAGAATATTATAAAAATAGCTAATTACAATTAGTGATATCAAAGCTGATAATGCAGCTAATGCTATCTTAAGAATATCTACAGTTGTACTATGTCTTATTAAACCTGCATAAGTACTAAAAACAAAAAAATAAGAAAATTGAACTAAGCAAACTACAAGGCCTTGTTGCATTATAGTCAATGAAGGATAAAAGGAAACTGATAAGTTATTTACTAACAAATAACTTATTGCAAATGAAAGAATTACTAAAAAAGAATCAATTATAACTACAGCCCACCTAGGAAGATAAGAAATACTCTTAAACTTAAGATCATTATCTCCATTGAGTAATATGTGCGATAACCTTTTCTTAAAGTAATCCCAAGTCATTTATTTACATTATTTAGGTGAAAAAAGGGTAATGATACCATTACCCTTTTTAAATTATAATTATAATTATATTTTAAATCTAAATCGATAAATTAGTTGTTTAACTAATCTAGGATTATTTTGTGCTATTGATAACAAATATACGCCCAAATTTAAGTTTTCCAAATCGCTTAGTACTACTAGACCATTTTGCGGTTCTACAGTTTTACTTAAAAGCACTTGCTTAGAAAAGCTATGTAAAAGAATTTCAGTAACAATGTTTTGATTTAGTCCAATTATTTTTACCTTTCTTTTTTCGACTGGGTTAGGTTGATATCGCTTTCGCGAAAGCGGAATAATTCCCAGATAAGGTTCCCTTAGAAATTAGGATTAGAAAACGATCTAGTGCTACATTAGTTGGATTTGCAGTATCAAAAGATACAATGAAAACCGTGTTAGGATTATTTGTTAAAGCACGGAACAGTTTAGTAAAAGTGTCATACAATACAACATTTAAGTAATTAACACCTCACATATTCAAACTGAAACCATAATTTCCAGTTTCAAATCACTTAGATTATAAAGGTAAAAACAGTACCATCAATAGGTAAATCACGATTCTCTATAGCTAGCTGTCCAAGTCTATTTGTTAAAAAAACACTCTCATATAAATCTCCTATTTCATATAAATAAAGGTTTACGAAGTCATCACGAGGCTCTTTTTACAAATCATTTTTATATTTTATACTTGATGAATTTGTTAAAATGCTTTCGCGGAAGCAGAGTTACTACAATGCAACCTAATAATCAAACACTTAAAATAACTAGGCTCTAAAGCAAGAACTAGTCTAATTACTAAGGTCTGAAAAAAAATGAAGATTTATGGTTTACAATTATAGGATATACT
>JALZUY010000166.1 GCA_023301395.1 Nonlabens sp. | reverse complement strand
TGACAAAATCAAAATTAAATCTGTCCTCGCTTTTTCTAATGAGAGGAGCTTTTAAAATTAATGAATGTCAGTTCGAGCGCAGTCGGGAACAGTTTATGAAACACACATGCTTTTTAAATCTCAAAAATATTTAATAACTCTACAATCAATCCTTTCCTTATCCTAGATTTCATCCCTAAATTAGTCTTTATAAAAGCAGTTATAAACTAGTGTCCGTTTTAGAAAAATACATACCACGACTTGCAGTAATGCCATTGACTCAATTACTTGAAATGAATACGGTTCATCTCAAGATTGTTAATGAACGCAAAACAAGACATGGCGATTATAGACCGTTACCAGACGGTTCTCATCGCATTACTATAAATGCAAACTTGAATCAGTATAGATTTCTAGTTACTCTGGTTCATGAAATAGCTCATTTAGTCGCATTTAAGAAATATGGCCGCATGATTAAACCACATGGAATAGAGTGGAAACAAACCTTTCAACATTTGATGTTGCCATTCTTGAGACCTGATATTTTTCCTAATGATGTATTGCCCGTTCTTGCACAACATTTTAAGAACCCTACAGCAAGTAGTGATACAGATGCTGTGCTAAGTATAGCCTTAAAAAAGTATGATGCAGCTACTGATAAAAATTATATATTTGAGTTAGTACAAGGCGCTATCTTTGCCACTGATAATGGGCGTAAATTCCAAAAAGGCAAAAAGTTACGCAAGCGCTATGAATGTCTAGAGATTGATACTGGAAAAGTCTATTTATTCCAGCCCAATGTACAAGTTGAAGTTTTAAAAAGTTAAGAATGAGCAATAAATATGCAGTAATAATGGCTGGTGGAGTAGGTTCCCGATTCTGGCCAGTGAGTAAACAATCTTTTCCTAAGCAGTTTCACGACATGCTAGGATTAGGGAAGTCGTTGTTACAAATGACTTTTGACCGTTTACAAGCTCAAATTCCTGCGCAAAACATACTTATACTCACAAATGAGGCATATGTAGATCTCGTTCAAGAACAACTGCCAGAGATATCTATAGAAAATATTGTTGCTGAGCCTGCTATGCGCAATACAGCTCCATGTATTCTACTCGCTGCCTTGAAAATTCAAAAAATGAATCCTGTTGCCAGTATGATTGTCGCTCCTAGCGATCATTATATTGCCGACGAGGATTTATTCAATGAAGATCTAGCGACCACGTTTGCATTTTGTGAAGCACAACCACAGGCGTTGATGACTTTGGGAATTCAACCTACATCGCCTAATACTGGATATGGTTATATAGAATACAACAAAGAATCTACGGCTGTTAAAAAAGTCGCTCAGTTTAGAGAAAAACCTAACTTAGAAACCGCGCAAGAGTTTATAGTTGCTGGTAATTTTTTGTGGAATGCAGGTATTTTTGTGTGGAGTGTGGAGGCTGTTGTTCACGCTTTCGCGAAAGCGCAACCCAACATGACCCAACTATTCACTAACGGAATAGATGTGTTAAACACAGCTCAAGAGCAAGCTTTTCTAGAAGTGGAATATCCTAAAGCCGAGAACATATCAGTAGATTACGCGATCATGGAAAATTCCAAAGAAGTCTATGTGTTGCCAGCGCGATTCTCGTGGAACGACTTAGGAACTTGGGGTTCTTTATATGATAAACTGGATAAGAATGAAGATGCAAATGCAGTGGTGAATTCCAGTGTAACTTCCATCAATTCTAGTGGTAATATGATAAGAACTGCCAGCGGTAAAAAAGTAATCATTCAAGGGATGGAAGACTACATCATTGTTGATGAGGACGATGTATTGATGATTATTCCTAAAACTGCCGAGCAAGAAATTAAAGAAATACGCAATGCAGCCATGGATAAATATGGTAAAGAAATAGGATAATGGAAGAACAAAAAACTACGGTTACTGATGATAACCGTATGGATGAAAATAAGCAGAAGATTTCTGGAATATGGGATAACATCATGGCTTTTTTACATGATTTACTTGATATAAGAGAAGACTCTGATCGTCATGAGACTATTGATTCTGTAAGAAAGGATATTTCTTTTCAAGGGCATAATGCGTGGATTCTTATCTTCTCCATTATGGTGGCATCCATTGGCCTTAACGCAAACTCACCAGCAGTTGTAATAGGTGCCATGCTTATATCACCACTTATGGGACCTATTGTAGGAATGGGATTAGGTACAGCGATTAACGATAGTAAAATGCTGCGTCGTTCTCTTACTAACTTAGGTGTAATGGTTGTGCTATCATTATTAACGGCCACATTATACTTTTTAATATCTCCTATTAAAGTACTTACAGACGAGCTGGCATCACGTACATCGCCTAATATCTTAGATGTTTTGGTAGCCATTTTTGGTGGTCTGGCTCTTATAGTAGCCAAAGCTAAAAAAGGTACCATCTCAAACGCGATTGCTGGTGTAGCTATTGCTACGGCCTTAATGCCACCATTATGTACTGCAGGTTACGGTATAGCAACAGGACACTGGGAATATTTTGGTGGTGCGATGTATTTGTTTTGTATCAACGCTGTTTTTATAGCACTTACTACATACCTAGTATGTAAACTGCTCCATTTTCCAATGGTAAAATATGCTAACGAAGCAAAAAGAAAACGTACCTCTCGTATCGCAGCAGCAGTAGGAATCTTAGTTCTTGCGCCATCGATATATTTCTTTATACAGTTATATCAAAAACAACAGTATGAACAAGCGGCATTAGATTTTGTAAAAGAAATTGTTATTCATGATGGAACCATCGCTAGTTTTGAGCCTGACTTTTCTGATAAATTCCCAACCGTTGTTCTTTTAGGAGCAGAGGTGCCAGAAATTGACGTAAAAGATTGGGAACGTAAATTTTATAAAAAAGAAGTTTTTGAAGGGTTTGAAATTAAATTTATTCAAGGAAGCCGTACCGTTCTCACAGACGTAAACGCAGACTATGGAAAACTTCAAGAAGAACGTATCAACGATATCAAACTTATTCAAAATAAAGATCAGCGCATCGCTGCATTAGAAGCTGAGTTGCGTCGTGTTCACAAGCAAAGTAAAGACTTTGAAGTGATAAGTGAAGAAGTACGTCTCAACTATCCTCAAATTTCCAGTATAAGCTATGCCGAGTCTGTCAATAAAGACTTTATCACACAGCTCACAGACACGATTGCTGAGTACAATATACGTTTTGCTGATACCACATTAACGCCACAAGATCGTGGAGTGGTAAAAACACGTATGGCAAACTGGTTGCGCTACAGACTCAAGTCCGACAAGATTAATATTAATGAGTTGGAATTTAAGGTTGTGGATACTGTAAAGGTTGAGGTGGTGGAGTAATTGATATTGCTGCTTTTGTATTATGCCTTGATTTGGAAGTTTAACTTAATGAAAGAACCATTTTCATTCTTATAAACTGTTCCATATCCCATTTTTGATCCAGACGGATTATCAAGTCTCGCAGAATTTTTTAAATACTGTTTAAACTTGTTGAAATCAATCAAATGATAACAAAGCATTTCTGCATTTGGTTTAATAATGATAATTCCACCTACTATATCATATTTTCCAGACCATACTGCTTTTGATGTCATTCCTAAAGCAGCCTCAACCAAAAAGTTTACTAATCTATATTCATAAAACTTATGTCCTTGAGTAAGGTCATAATTCATTGGGTTGTCTTTCCTTATTTTTTCAATAACTTCATTAATTTTCACAACACTACTTACGTATTTGTCTTTAACTATGTGAGCAATTATTTCAGGTAAATGACTATCAATTACTTGAAGATTTAACTTAAAAGTATCGTCATCAAAAGAGTCAAAATTAACTTGGTAACCTAGTTCGGTTAATTTTGAAATTCGTTTTATGTACTTATGGCCTTTCGTAATTGAATTTACTTCAATTAGGTCATCATCGGTAATAGGCTGATTATGATCATCAACTATTTTATAAGTAATATTTGTTGTTTTGTTAGCATTAAATAAAGTAGGGTCACTACCTAAAAAAGATTTGATACTAAATTCTTGATTTGAACTAATTGCATGGATAGGGTCATAGATGTGAACGTTTATGTCTCCTTTACCTAAAGATTTATCCGCAACTTGAGAAATTGAGAGTTCTTGAATTGAATTAATAAGCTCTTTTGAAATACCACTTTTGCTCTTTATATCACTAACAATTTTGTCAGCAATCGTATTTGCTTTTGATTGAGAAAAAGAAAAAATTATCTTGTCTGTATTCGCATCAATAATATTTATTAGATTTTCAGATGTTATGTTGAAATCTAAATTTTTACCATCATCTTTTCTATAAATCGAAAGTAACTGAACAAATGAATTTGTTTTCGCTAAATTTTCATCTGCGGAAAACAATCTCCCTTCTGCCAGTAATTTAAAGAACGCATATAATTCGCTCCATTCTCCTTTGTTTCCTTTCATATATTTAAAGACTTAAGTATTTGTTGAGCAGTTGCTTGAATTGCGGGAACTGCAACAGAATTACCAAACTGTTTATATGCTTGCGCATCAGAAACTACAATTTTAAAGTCATTTGGGAAGCCTTGAAGTCTTGCCCATTCTCGTGGAGTCATTTTTCTAATTCCTTCACGATTTACTTCTCCAGTAATATGAGTTACAGGAACAAAATTGGTTAGTCGGTTATCTAATACTAAGTTTCGTTCTCTTCCCATTCCCCCACAAACGACTGCGTTTGATATTCCATCATTAGCTATGATTTGATAGCCAAATCCGTTTCCTTTACTTTCGTGACGAGCTCTATGGTTTTTTAAAGTTTGAACGTAAGTATTCGATAAATAATACTTTACTGAAACTTCTTCTTGTTCCAAAATATCATCTAAAACTGAATCTGTGTTTGTCGGTTTAGGATATTGAAAGTCTGTTATTCCTAAATCTTTTCTAAAACCAACTATGAAAATACGTTCTCTATTTTGAGGAATATTTG
>JALZUY010000165.1 GCA_023301395.1 Nonlabens sp. | reverse complement strand
AATAGCAAACTTATTTTCAAACTCTAAGAACGGCTCTACAGAATCTTTTCCCATATATGGGGCAATCGTTACACTATCAGAGTTAAGGTCTTCAGTAAAAGATTGACTTAATGCGGTGTTAGAAGTACAAATAATTAATAAGAATAAAAGGAGTTCTATATTTATTGAGTTATACGGTTAGATTCTATTTCATTTTACTTTGATAAATCGGTTTTGCATCTATCATTCTGGTAATTGTTTTATGAAAAATACTGTTCTTAAATTGAGAACGATTTATTCCAAAGCAAAACTCATCAAAATAAGCTTGAATATGCCATTTACTCGCATGGATGGTATTGCTCTAAGCCAATATTTAACCTGTATAATATTTGTTTTAAAGGTATTAATACATAGAAATTAAATACTGGTCTTTATTTATTAATTTCGATATAAAGTAAAAAAAAGAGAGTGTTACAAACTAATGCAACACTCTCTTACCAACCAACTAAATTATTTAAATAAAAACTATTTTTTGATAATCTTTTTTATTACAGTGGTATTATTAGTCTTATTAGTAATGTTTAATAAATAAAGACCAGTATTTAAATTAGATACATTAATACTTAAAGTGTTGCTTAATACAGTATCTTCTTTGTAAACATTTTTTCCAGTAATATCAAACAATTCAATTTTTACATTATAAGATTGATTTTCATCATTTATAATATTTACAATGTCTGTTACAGGATTAGGGAATACACTTAATTGAATAGCGTTTTCAAAATCATCTACACTTAATGTATTATCACGAGTTATTATTAAAGTAAATGGAGTTGATGTGCTAGAGACACTTCCATCTGAAGAGATCACTCTATGGTAAAGTGTCACAGTATCACCATCTAATATTCCTTCATTTTCTAAAATAGTACTAAGCTCCTGATTGTTTGAACTAAAAATTAATCCAGTACCTACTTTATTATTTACTAATAAGTTTGTGAAAGCTACATCTGTTGATAGTTGGAATGTATATACTAATAAATCCCCATTAGCATCTGTTACAGCATCCCAATTTACCGTGAATGGTGTGTTTACATCATCATTAATAGTAATTACAGCATTATCTAATGGACTAGTAATTATGGTTGCAGATGGGAAAGCATTGTCATCTCTTAATACTTGACCTCTTAATTCACCACCAGCATTAGTAGTTGTATGAATATTAACATAAACGCCACCACTTAATAAAGCAGTTTTTTGAGCTGTATCTAGAGTAAATGTATTATCAGAAGCATTGTAAATACCACCTTTTAAGTCAGCATCAACAGTCGCATTTAATAATATAGAAACAGCACCATTATTAGCAGCGTCTGCAAGGTGTAAATGAGATCCACCAGCTACAGTTGCGTCAAAATCTCCATCTAGTCCACTAAATCCACCAGTAACTACCAATTGATCACCTGTGATTTCAAATTGTAAATCACCTACAGCAGCGGTTTCTACAGGTTGAATTTCATTAACACCTGCTAAATTAGTACCTAAGTATGTTCTAGCTAAAGGTAAGGCTTGACCTCTTAATTCTCCTGAAGGGAATGCAAGGCTGTGAACATTTACATAATATCCTCTGTTTAATAAAGCATCGATTTGTGCTGTAGTAAATACGAATGTATTATCAGCAGGCACTAGTACAGCACTTCTATTATCAGTTGAAACAGTAGGTGTTAAAACGAAGTCTACACCAGCATTAGTTCCTGCTATACCAGGATGTAAGTGTATACCACCTGCAAGTGCTGTATTAAGATCTCCAGTTAAGTTGTTAAAAGAACCACTTACGGTTACGTTACCTAAACCATCGTGAGTTAAAACCATACGACCTGTTGCATTAGAATTAATAGCAGGTACTTCTTGTACTCCTGTTAACTCTGCTCTAAATATAGAAGAAGAGATAGGTGTTACTTGTCCTCTTAATTCTCCAGACATAAATGCTGTTGAATGTACATTGATGTAATTACCATTTGCCATTAGTGTTGCCATTTGAGCAGCATCTAATGTGAATGCATTGTTAGCAGCTTCTATGATTGCACCTCTGTTATCCGTATCTAAAGTTAAGTTGAGTACAAAAACAACACCACTGTTACGTCCTGCAACAGCGTCATGAATATGAGCACCGCCAGCTATACTTACAGCAACATCACCAGTTAAATCATCAAAAGATCCAGAAGCGGTTAATACGTTTCCATCTAATTCGAAAACTAAGTTACCGCTAGCTTCTGTACTAATAGATGGCACTTCATTACTTCCTAATAAATTAGCTTGTAAATAAGAATCAGAGTCAGGTAAAATTTGACCTCTTAATTCCCCACCTTGGAAATCAACTGAATGAATGTTGATGTATAATTCTCTAGCTTGTATGGCAGTTAATTGATCAGCTGTAAGTGTGAATGTATTATCAACCACATCATAAGTACCAGATCTTAAATCAGCAGATACATTAGTAGTTAATAAAAGCTCAACACCACCATTACGACCAGCAATAGCTTTATGTATGTGAGCTCCACCAGCAACAGTAGCATCAAAATCGCTTGTTAATCCTGCGAAAGATCCACTAACTGTTAATGTGTTCCCATTTAATGTTGTATTAATACTACCATAGGCAGTTGTTAATGCTGCAGGATTTTCTTGCGTACCGCTTAATGTTGCTGTGTAATTTGTAGTTAAAGTATTTCTAACTACAGTAATAGCGTTAGTAGATATATCAGAACATTCAGCTGCTTGTAAAGCTGCTAAAGGACCATTAATAAAAGAGGCGCCATTATCAGCCATACCTCTGTA
>JALZUY010000164.1 GCA_023301395.1 Nonlabens sp. | reverse complement strand
CACTTAATGGTGATGGATGACCACTTTCTATTATAATGTGTTTTTCATCATCTATCAGTGAATATTTTTTCTTTGCATAGTTTCCCCAAAGAAGAAATATCACATTTTCTCTTTCTTGAGAAATAGTACTAATCACAGCATCTGTAAATGTTTCCCAACCTTTATTTGCGTGAGAACCTGCATTACTTTTTCTCACAGTAAGTACTGCATTTAAAAGTAATACGCCTTGGTTTGCCCATCGTTCTAGATTACCACTTTCAGGAATAGGAAGATCTAAATCTGTTTGAAGTTCTTTAAAGATATTTCTTAGTGATGGTGGATGAGGAATTCCATCAGCAACAGAGAAACATAAACCGTTTGCTTGTCCAACTCCATGATAAGGATCTTGACCTAAAATGACCACTTTTACTTCATTTAAAGGAGCTGCGTCAAAAGCCGCAAAGATTTTACTTGCTGGCGGATAACAAGTATGTGCCTCATATTCTTCTTTTACAAATTGAAATAATTCTTTATAATAATCACTTTCAAATTGCGTTTGTAATACCTTTTTCCAGCTCTCGTGTAGTTGTTGTACTTCCATGATTTCAAAATTAAGAGATTTCAAAATTAAAAAGCATTAACTGTTCAAGACTTTCGCACGAACTTAAATACAATGTGAATCATATTATTATTCTATAACCTAAACTTTTTCTTAACCCTAAAGGGTGAGTTTCTACATTACATCAATTAAAACTTGAATACATTTATATCCGCACCATTTAAGGGTTGGGTAACGGCAACAAACCGAAAAGAAATACCTTTTATCACCATTCATTTATAATTAATTCCAAAACCTGCGACTACTACACTGTCCTAGTGTATTTTTGTAGAACAATTATGAGTAGAATTTCCAGTAAAACCATTCAAGATTTAGAGTTCAACGTCGTGTTGGATCAAGCAGCCGCCTTTTGTACCACTACAGATGGTAAAAAGAACATGCTATTACTGGAACCACTCACCTACCGCAATGCAGTTCATGATTCATTACAGCATACAAACGAGTATTTACATTCTTATAGCAGTGAACATCGCATTCCTAATCATGGATTTGAACCTATAGAAAAGGAGTTACAATTATTAGGTATTGAGAACTCTACGCTAGAGAAAGAAAGCATACGTAAACTGGTCATTCTACCGCGTAGCATTAATGAACACATCACGTTTTTTAAGAAACAACATCTTTTGTTTCCGCGATTGTTTGCTAGACTAGAATCTATTGAAAAAAACGAATACGTACCGCAGGCAGTAGATGCTGTGCTGGACCGTTTTGGAGAAGTAAAAGACGACGCATCACTAGATCTCAAGAATATAAGAAGAGAAATGAATAGTGTAAAAGGCCAGCTTAACGGTAGTTTTGGAGCTGCACTTACTCATTATTCTCAAATGGACTATTTAGATGAGATACGAGAAAGTGTTGTAGAAAATCGTCGTGTACTTGCTGTTAAAGCTATGTATCGTCGCAAGGTGAAAGGTAAAGTAATGGGAAGTTCAAGAACGGGAAGCATCTCTTATATTGAACCAGAACGTGTTTTAACGCTTTCGCGAAAGCTTGCAGAACTAGAAGTTGAAGAGACTGAAGAAATCCATCGCATTCTAAAAATCCTTACAGAAACTTTACGACCGTTTCTAGAAGAATTTAAGATTTACAGAGATTACTTAACCCATACAGATATCATTGCGGCACGAGCACGATACGCACAATCAATTGAAGCTATATTGCCATTAATGGTAGATCATCGCGAGCTAGAACTAGTAGACGCATACCATCCATTATTGCTAGTTGCAAATAGAGCGCGTGATGAGAAGACATTTCCACAAACTATAGGTTTAAAAGAAAACAATCGCATCATAGTGATTTCTGGGCCTAATGCTGGTGGAAAATCGATTACTTTAAAGACCATAGGTTTATTACAACTTATGTTACAAGCTGGATTTTTAATTCCGGTTCATGAGAAAAGTAGAATGTGTATTTTCAAACATGTTTTAACTGACATAGGAGATAATCAAAGTATTGATAATCATTTAAGTACTTATAGTTATCGTCTTAAAAATATGCGCGGTTTCCTCAAAAAAGCCGATGATAAAACACTGTTTTTAATTGATGAATTTGGTACAGGATCTGATCCAGAATTAGGTGGCGCTCTGGCAGAAAGTATGTTAGAGGAACTTTACAGCCGTAAGAGTTTTGGCATTATCACAACTCATTACACTAACTTGAAAATGCTGGCAAACGAGATGCCTGAAATGACAAATGCAAATATGTTATTTGATGCACAATCCTTAGAACCTATTTATCAATTACAACTAGGAGAAGCTGGTAGTTCTTTCACATTTGAAGTGGCACAAAAAAACGGAATTCCTTATTCCTTAATCAATAAAGCAAAAAAGAAGGTAGAACGCGGCAAAATCAGGTTTGATAAATCTATCGCTGCCTTGCAAAAAGAACGTTCCAACTTGCGTAAGAATAATGAATCGCTGCGTGAGCGTGAAGTAAAAGCTACTCAAAAAGTTAATAAACTGGATGATACGCAGGATCGTGTGCAACAAAAACTACTTGATTTTCAAGAGATGTATGATGGATACCAGCGTTATATTCAACTAGGTAAAAAGTTTGATGGACTGGCTAATGATTTCTCAAATAATAAGAAAAAAAAGCAGCTGGTGGACGAGCTTATGAAAATGGTGATTACAGAGAATGTCAAACGACAACCACCACCTAAAAAAGAAGAAGCTAAAAAGCATAAACAAGAGCAAGGTAAAAAGAAACAGGTCGAGAATGAAGTTATTCAAAAGGTGACTAAAATAAGACAGGCCAAAAAGAAAAACTCTACTCTTATTACTCCACCTAAACCTAAGGTAACTCTTAAAAAAGATGACCGAGTACGTTTAATGGGATCAAAATCGATAGGTACCATAGATAAAATAGAAAGAGGAAAAGCGACCATTAATTATGGGATATTTACAACCATAGTTTCTATAGAACAACTAGAAAAAGTGTGATGATGGGAAAGCAAAATGACGTAATTCTGTTTGATGGTGTATGTAATTTATGCAATGACGCCATTACTTTTATCATTAAACGAGACCGTAAGAATCATTATCGTTTTGCAGCTCTACAGAGTGATATAGGCGCATTGTATTTGAAAAAGCACTCTATTAATCCTGACGAGATTGATAGTATTGTATTGATTCGTGGAGAATACGCTTATACCGAAGCCAGTGCAGCATTACGTATCGCTCAAAAAATGAGTGGCTTGTGGCCACTGTTCTATGTGTTTATTATTATTCCTAAATTTATTTCAAATGCGATTTATGAGTATATCGCAAGAAATAGATATAAGTGGTTTGGCAAGAAAGAAAGCTGTATGATTCCTACTCCAGCACTTCGTGATAAGTTCCTTCATAAGTAGAAAGAAACAATTGTTAATCAATGGTCTAGGTTTATTATATTTAGCAGATAAATTTATTCTA
The DNA here is from genome assembly GCA_023301395.1 of Nonlabens sp. Classification (GTDB taxonomy): domain Bacteria; phylum Bacteroidota; class Bacteroidia; order Flavobacteriales; family Flavobacteriaceae; genus Nonlabens. The sequence continues at coordinate 2,305 of JALZUY010000164.1, read as the reverse complement.
GTGAAAAATATTTTTACAGGTACTCTGGCGTTTATAGTCTATGCAGGATTGTGTCTACTGCTTTTTAACTACCTCTTTACAAACACATTTGTGACTGAAGATTCTATCACAAATGACCCAATTGCAATCGCACCAGCTTCCATTATTGATGAGCTACCTTCAATTAAGGAAGATTCTTTAATTGCGATTGATAATTCTCTCAACGTTCAATTAGATTCTATTGCCGCTGCAAAACTTTCAATTGATCAAGATTTTCAAGAAATAGATGGTAAAAATGAAATAGTTGCTAGTGAGACTGATAGTCTTCCTACTTCTACCGAGCAACCAGTTATAGAAACAAGCGCTAGTGCAGATAACGTAATTACTATTTATGAAGCAAACACCTTTACTATTAAAGATGACAAAGGAAATGAGATAACCACTTGTTCTAACTTTACAACAATCTACAAGAATAATCCTAAAGTTAAAATCCCATATACATGTCGTACTTATGGAAATGACTTAAAAGAGTTATTGATTGGTAATCCAAAAGCGCAGGTTTTAATAAATGGATACAGCTCAGATGAAGAGGATAATGATATGGGAATAAAAAGAGCTCAATATGTGAAAAACCTCCTGGCAAACACAGGAATAGACAGTGAGCAAATTATCATAAAAGATGCTGTTAAAAAGATCAATTTTTCATCTGGAATTGCTCAAGGTGGAATCGATATCCAGTTAATGAATTGGGTGAAAAACGTTGATTCTTCAGTATCTAAAGAAACTACACCTTTAGTTACTAAACCTAAACCAAGTATTACAAAAGGCTCTGGACCATATGGATATAGACGTTTTACAACTGGTTATCAAGGTGATTATTTTTATGGAAATGGAAGTTTTAAAGCTTACATGAATGAAGTGAACGCACACCTTAATTCAAATAGCAGTAAAAAAGTATATGTCTATGCTTATACAGATACTGTAGGTAATGCTACTGATAATTATAATATTGGAAAAGATAATGTGAATACTGCAAGACGCTTAATGATACAAAACGGAATTCCTGAAAATAGAATTGTTGCGGTTTCAAAAGGAGAAGCATCTTCTGGTGCAACGGATAATAATCGCAGTATGGTAATCATTGTAAAATAGAGATATGGATACATTTATAAATTCCCAAATTGGTTTGTACGTAGTTCTATTTTTAATGTTGCTAGGTGCATTTGTAATTGGTTATCTTTTTGGTAAACAGCGTAATGAGAAACAAGTTGTAAGTGATGAGGTAAAACAAGTAGTGGAACAAGTACGTGAAGTAGAACGCAAACTAGATCGTGTTGAGAAACGTGTAGAAATATCGGATCTTGGAGAACCAGGACAAGTACGAGCAATGAAAACAAGAGATCGTACCGGTAAACTGTCTGACGATGCTAAGACCGAAATCGTAGAAAGTATACTTGATTTAAATTATTTAGGTAAAGGAAAAACTTCCAGTCCCGATGATTTTCAAAAAATAGTAGGTATAGGTCCATTTGTTGAAGAGAAGCTTAATAGTATAGGAATCAACAGCTATGAACAACTATCTAAACTACGTGATAAGGATACAGAGGCGATTACAATGCTTATAGAGTTTTTTCCAGGTCGTATTCATAGAGACGACTGGAAAGGGCAAGCGGCGGCTTTAATGAAGTTAAAGAATAAAAGGAAATAGAGTTTTGATTTTTATCAAGATTCCATTTATATCTTATTGAACATAAAAAGCGCACATCTCTCGATTTGCGCTTTTTACATTTATTTGTTTTTAAACAGATCGTTAATTCACAATTAGCTTTTCTATTTTTTGTCCTGCTTCACTTTTTATAGTTACAAAGTAAATTCCAGAGTTTAAATTCTCAACAAGAATTTGTTGCTCTAGATTATTTCCTATGAACTTTCTTTGAGACAACAATCTACCGTTCATATCCATAATCGTGACACTTTCTAAACTATTAGAAGATGTGATATTTATAAAATTTGTTGCTGGGTTAGGATAGATACTTATAGAAGAATCTGTTGTTTCTATTATGCTCGCCGTGCTCATAATACTTACTGTTTCTGTATTTGTAATGATTGGGAAATTGAAATCAAAGTAAATCTCTGCAGTATTGTCAAAGCTGTCTCCATCTACTAGAGTGTTTAAAGTTCTTATCTTGAATAACACATAACCATCATTTGTAGCATCGTTAAAATCAAGATTGATATCATCAAAGTGGAATTCAACCTCATTACCATTAGTAAGACTCATGTAGTATTCATGACTAGCATCTATCGGTACGATGCTATTGATATC
>JALZUY010000163.1 GCA_023301395.1 Nonlabens sp. | reverse complement strand
CAAAATCGGCTATGAAATAAGGAAAACCGAGCACTTTACTTCAAGTTCGTGTACCTTTGTGAAAATGAAACACATTACCAGTCCACATAACGCGATTATAAGACATGCAGAGTTATTGCAACGCAAGAGCAAAACACGTAAGAAAGAAGGTCTTTTTCTAGTAGAAGGACAGCGCGAGGTGATGTTATGTGATCAAGGTGGTTTTGAGCTACAACAGTTGCTTGTGTGTGGTTCTATCTTACTCGATACAGTCGATTTTCAAGCTAGCGATGTTTATTCCAAAATCAATATTAATAGTACTCCAGAGATAATTTCAGTTACTCAAGAGGTTTATGAAAAACTAGCATATAGAATAGGTACTGAAGGAGTTATTGCTTTTGCGAAAGTGAAATCACAACAACTACAAGACCTTAAACTATCTAAGAATCCGTTAATTCTTATTGCTGAGTCTCCTGAGAAACCGGGAAACCTAGGTGCTATATTAAGAACAGCCGATGCTGCAAAAGTAGACGCCGTAATCATTGCAAATCCAGTAGCCGATTTCTTTAATCCTAACGTAGTACGATCCAGCGTAGGATGCGTTTTTACCGTTCCTACCGCAACAGGAACAACGAGCGAAGTCGTAGAATTCTTAAAGTCAAAAAACATCAACTTATATGCGGCAACATTACAATCTAGCGAGCGCTATGATGTAATAGATTACACCACTGGTAGCGCCATAGCACTGGGAACTGAAGCGACAGGTTTATCTCAAGAAATGCGTGATGCAGCCTTGCAAAACATTATCATACCTATGAGTGGCGCGATTGATTCTATGAACCTTTCTGTGAGTGCCGCGATACTTATTTTTGAGGCTAAGAGGCAACGTAATTTTAAGTAATATTAATATTGTCTTACTAAATTAATGGTGAGTTTAGTTCTAGAAGCATCATCTGTTAAACCTGGGTTTCTTTGATACAGGCCTGTGTCTAAACCAAAATAAGTGAAACCACCTATTGCGGGATTCACATTAAGCCAGTCCCATAAACGTCCAATTACATTAAAATCATAACTTCGTCCTGCAATTAATTCAATATCTTTTGTCAATACTACTTGACGTGATAAGGCGAAAAAATTAATACTACCAGTACCAGTAGCACTATCATCTATAAATTTAGAAAATGTAGGGATTAACTTTTCATCTATAGTTACTCCATCTACATCAAGACGTATTGAAGCTTTTGCTATATTTTCATCAAATTGGCCAGTTGTTCTTACTTGAGCTGCACCAAGATAAGAAGTAACAATTACTCTATAAATTCCAGAAAATGGAACTACGATATCTTGATCAAGTCCATTGATAGGTATTTCACCTAACGTATTTATTAAATTCTGGGAAGACTGAGTGAATTGACGGCTGTAGCCACTAGTTAATACACGTATCCATTGTGCACCGTTCCAGTAATACAAACCTGGATTTATAGAGGTGTCACCATTCCCGGTAGTTGATGTGTTATAAACAATTAAACCATCTGCAGGGTTTGCTATAGTAATTAAATCCAAAGTAGATGTTAGACTTACCCTAGGAATTAATACACCTTTATCGCTACTTTCTACTTGAAAAATAGCTCCTGCATCTAACTGAGCAGTTCCTATTCCCACTTGAGCATTCACACTAGAGTATTGAAATAAAAACATTACTATAATTAAATATACTAATGAGCTTTTTATAAAATTCATATTAAAAAGTTTAATAAGTTATTACTTTTGTTCTACCAAGGAGATTGTCATTTCTCCATATTGGCCATCTACTAATCCATTCGATCCAGTAAAAGCATTTGTTGCCTTTCCAAAATAACTAATATTAGTATTATGACAAATCCATTGACTTCCAGCAATTAGAAATCTATAATCAACATTAGGTTCTAATTCAATATTGCGAATCAGTGTATATTGATTTCCAAGGTTATTGAATTCTCCAGTAGCATTACTAAGGAATTTAGATTCAGACATCACATAAGCCATTTCTAAAAAGGTTCTAGTTCCATTTGTTTCCACTTTATATAATCTAAAATCTCCTTGACAAGCTGCGTCAGAATCATTTATGGGATCTCCAGCAGTGTAATAGGATGTTGCCTTGACTTGATAAGTTCCTTTAAATGGTACAGTGAAAACTCCTGTGTCTAGTCCAGGAACAGGTAAAGCTACTGAAGAAACAACACCTTGTAACTCTGCCGTTTGTTTAAAATTTAAAGTAAAACCATTATTAAAAAGGCGTTGCCATCTCACACTGTCAAAATAGTAAAAACCTGGAGAAATAGCTGTAAGGTTATTTCCTGCTATATTTGAAGCTGTTGTATTGAAAACTAATAAACCTGTTGCTGGGTTTAGTACTGGTGTTACTGTATTATCAGTTGCTACTAGTTCCACTCTTGGTAGTAAAATACCTTTGTCAGTTGACCTTATTTCTAAAGCTGCACTTTGATCAACGATATCTGTATTTATTCCTACCTGACTATTACATATTTGTAAAAAGCTACATGTAGCAATTATTAAAAGGAAGTATTTATTCATGATGTTGAATTTAAAACTGTTCAATTAAAGTAATAATTAAAGAACCTCTATAAGCATCGTTTTGTCCATT
>JALZUY010000162.1 GCA_023301395.1 Nonlabens sp. | reverse complement strand
AAGAAGATGAAAACGATACCTGGAATAATCATGTAGATCTCGGTCTTTGGGCAGATTATATGATTATTGCACCAGTAACAGCTAATACCATGAGTAAAATGGTTGCGGGAAATATCGATAACTTTTTACTTGCTGTATATTGTAGTGCAAAATGTCCTGTTTATTTTGCTCCAGCAATGGACTTAGATATGTACAAGCATCCATCTACACAATATAATTTTGATAAGTTATCCAGTTATGGCAATAAATTGATTCCTGCAGGAACTGGAGAGTTAGCTAGTGGATTAAGTGGTGAAGGTCGTATGGCTGAACCTGAGGATATCATGGGTTTTATAGTAAATGATATTGAATTTCAATTACCATTAAAGGGAAAAATGTGTCTTATTACAGCTGGGCCTACTTATGAAGCTATTGATCCGGTTCGTTTCATAGGAAATCATAGCAGTGGTAAAATGGGAGCAGCTCTGGCGCTAGAAATAGCTGCGCAAGGTGCTCAAGTGTTATTGGTAATGGGGCCTAGTCATGTGAATACAAATCATGAGTTAATAACTAGGATTGATGTGAAAACAGCTCAAGAAATGTATGATACGGTACATGAGCATATTCGTAAAACAGATTTTGCTATATTTAGTGCAGCAGTTGCAGATTATAGACCGGTAAATGCAGCAGATCAGAAAATAAAAAAGAAGTCGGATACGTTAATCTTAGAACTGGTTAAAAATCCAGATATTCTAGCAAGTGTAGGAGCAATGAGTAAAAGACCATTTCTAGTTGGGTTTGCATTGGAGACGGAGAATGAGTTGGAACACGCTTTCGCTAAAGCGGAAAAGAAGAACACCGACTTACTCGTATTAAATTCTATGAGAGATAAAGGTGCTGGATTTGGTAAAGACACAAATAAAATTACACTCATAGATAGGAATCGTAAAACGATTGAGTTTAAAACGAAGCCTAAAAGTGAAGTAGCAAAAGATATTGTAAATGAGATTATTAAAAGAACTGTCTAAGGTTTTATCTATACTAACTGTGTTAATTTCTTGTACATTAAGTGCACAGGAGTTTAATGCTACAGTACAAGTGAATGCTCAAATGGTTGTGCAACCCAGTCAGACTATCTTTACTACGTTAGAAACTTCTATGCAGGAGTTTATTAATAATACAAAATGGACGGATCAAGAGTACAAGGATGAAGAGAAGATTAATTGCTCCATTGTTTTTGTAATAACTGATTATGACAATGATCGTTTTAAAGGAAATGTGCAGGTATCACTTTCAAGACCTGTGTATAACTCTTCTTATTCCTCGCCCATATTTAATTTTAAAGATTCAAATATAGAGTTTGAATATCTTGAATATGCTCCATTTTTTTATAACGCAAATCAATTTGAAAACAACTTAATATCCCTTATTTCATTTTATACCTACACCATGTTAGGGATTGATGGTGATTCCTTTGCTCTAGAAGGTGGGCAAGAGTTTCATATTGAAGCGCAACGCATAGTTAGTCTAGCGCAGCAGAGTAATTCCATAGGATGGAAAGCTACTGATGGTCAAGGAACTCGTTTTCAGTTAAATAATGATATGCTTTCTCAAACCTTTAAGGAGTATAGAGAAGTGATGTATGGTTATCATAGAAAAGGTATGGATATATTTGCGGATGATCAAAAAAAGGCTAAAAGCTCTATAAGTCAAGAAATATTAAAATTAAAAGCACTCAATAGTCGCAGGCCAAACAGTTTGATCCAAAGATTATTCTTTGACGCAAAGGCAGATGAGATCGTAAGTGTGTTTTCTGGCGGACCTATCTTAGATATTAGAGATCTTAAAAGTGCTTTACAACAACTTGCGCCTAATCATACTTCAAAATGGCGTAATATTAAGCAATAGAGTCTTGGTAAGACGTTGGAATTTATTTAGATTTAAGCCTTATAATTAGAAACTTCTTTTGTTTCTGTTAATGTCTTAAAATCAATTGCTTAAACATATTCACATTGAGAATTTTGCCCTTATCGATAGTCTCGATTTGGACTTGAATGGTGGACTAACCATGATCACCGGTGAGACTGGTGCTGGTAAATCTATTTTACTAGGTGCGCTAGGTCTGGTCCAAGGTAAAAGAGCCGATTTGAGCGCCGTAAGAGATACAACACGTAAATGTGTGGTTGAGGCACAAATAGATATTTCAAAATTGGCCTTGGATTATTTATTAGAGGAAAAAGATTTAGATGTAGATCCTGTTTGTTTCTTAAGGCGCGAGATACTACCATCTGGTAAAAGTCGTGCTTTCATTAATGATACTCCAGTAACTCTTGCTACTATGAGTGAGGTAGGGAATCACCTTATTGATATTCATTCACAACACCAGACTTTACAACTAGCTACTGACGATTTTCAAATAGATGTGCTGCAATCTTTTGTGAATAAAGTTACTCAGAATGAGAAAGAGCCAGCTATGGTTTTATTGAATTTGTTTAGAAAAGAGTGGAGTGAGTTTAAGATTATCCAGTCCCAATTGAAACAGTGGCTTGAGGATGAAGTAGCTCTTGTGAAAGAGGCAGACTATAATAACTTCTTACTTGATGAGTTAGAAGTCGCAAATCTTGATCAGCTCAATATTGAAGAACTAGAGCAGGAAACGGAACAGTTAAGTAATGTAGAAGAAATTCAATTTGTAATTAAAGAATTTGAATCCATCATGGATGGAGAAGAAAATGGGGTACTTGATCAATTGCGATTGCTCAAGAATAAATTCTCTCAAATCTCTAAATATGATAAAACGTTTGATAATGCTAAAGAACGTATCAATACAGTATTATTAGAGTTAGAAGATTTAAGTGTTGAAGTTTCTCGTAATGGCGAGGCTGTTGAGGTGAATCCGGAACGATTAGAACTTGTTAATGAGCGATTAAAGCTTGTAGAGCAACTGTTTAAAAAGCATCATCAAAAAGATGTTGCTAGTTTGATTCAATGGAGAGATGAACTGGCTGATAGGGTTTTTACGACTCAAAATATCTCCAATAAGATTAAAAAATCACAATTAAAACTTTTAGAATCGCAAAGTGTTCTAGAACAATTAAGTGTTAAGATTCATGACCAGCGTAAAAAACATTCAGCGCTGCTAGAGAAAGAAGTGCTGTCGACCATTCATGAATTAGGAATGCCCGATGCTTCTTTTGAGGTGAATATTGAAAAATCTACAGTATTTAATTCATTTGGAATGGATAATGTAGAATTTAGATTTACAGCAAATAAGGGTTCTGTACTATTGCCATTAAATAAAGCAGCATCTGGTGGAGAATTATCGCGATTAATGCTGGCTATAAAGGCGCTGTTATCTAACTATAAAAAATTGCCTACAATCATATTTGATGAAATTGATACAGGAGTGAGTGGCGCTATTGCAGAGAAAATGGCTTTAATCATGAAAAAGATGAGTAAAAGTCTACAAGTTATCACCATTACACATTTACCACAAATCGCGAGTGCAGGAAACGATCATTTAGTCGTTAAGAAAGCAGTAAAAGAAGAACAAACCATTTCTAATATTTATAGATTAAATCAAGAAGAAAGGATAGAGG
>JALZUY010000161.1 GCA_023301395.1 Nonlabens sp. | reverse complement strand
TGGCCGTATATCTTTTCTTGTAAACACGATCTACGGGATTGCCTAGCATTTTTGCAATCTGGTTGAAGTCTATGAGTTGTTTGTTATTGCTTTCGCGGAAGCGGACTTGAAAACGCTCTACAGCTGCCTTTAACTCATCCTCATCAATAGGTTTCAAGAGATAGTCTATACTGTTGAGTTTAAAAGCTTGCAAAGCATACTCGTCATAAGCGGTCGTGAAAATGATGGCACTATCTACTTTAACTTGATCAAAAATCTCAAAAGAAAGTCCGTCGCTGAGCTGTATATCCAAGAATATCAAATCTGGTGCAGGATTATTCAAGAGGTATTCTACAGATTCTTGTACGGAATGCAGCATGATCTCAGGTATGATATCGAGCTCTTGCAACATGCGATTCAATCGCCTTGCCGACGGTTTTTCGTCCTCTATAATGATGGCTTTCATACTATTCTTGTTCTTCTAAAAATTCTTGAATCTTTCGTTCTTCCCAATCCTTATTATATAATGGGTTCCAATCATAGGTTTTCATAGCATGTGCAAAAAGCCCTATTCCCCATCCACAAACACTCAATATAAAAAAGAATAAAAGATCCCTTTCATAAAACAAGGCCATTGCTAGAATAAACAGATTTACGATTATAAATACAATGAGGTGATTGTAAAAACCTTTTATCTCTTGGACTCGTTTTTGAGCTTTTTGAAATGCTTGTTGCCGTTTGATATTTTGTTCCATGACTAATTATTTAGACGTTCTTTTTCCATCATTTCTTGAATTTTGCGTTTTTCCCATTCCTTTGAAGTAAAAGGATTGGACCCAAAAGTAGTCAGCGCATGAATCGCAAGACCTATTCCCCATCCACCCAAGGTAAATAAGAACCATGGAAGTTCCCATTCATTTTGATAATAATTAAGTGCTGCGATTCCAGAGATTACGATAATGTAAACCAGCAAATGGTTGTAAAATGCTCTTATTTCTTCTACGCGACCTTTGGCTCTATTGTAGCGTTCTTGGTAAGTTTCTTTAGTTTCCATAATTAAAAGTCTTTATTATTCATCATTTCATTAATCTTGCGATCTTCCCATCCTTTACCTAAAAACAGATTGTTATCATAAGTCTTTAAGTATTTAAAGAACAAGCCTATTCCCATTCCAATGGCTGGGAAAATTACCCAAGGAAAATCTGAAGTGAAGTAATTTAAGGCCGCGAGGAATAGTAAAATCCCAACTGTTTTCATTAATTCATCATAGAATCCTTTAATGCTTTTTACACGTTCTTTTGCTTTGATCAGTTTTATGTCTTCCACGGTTGCCATGTCTTTATTATTTAAGGTTACTACTTCTGTTTTACCAGTTAATATGGGAATTTGAACTTTAAAATGATTCTCATCCTCGGCTATGCTCATTTTACGATCGGTGAGCAGTTGATATCTCGAGGCTATATTTTGCAGTCCTACTCCACTGCCGCTATTTGCGACTTGCTTTTTTTGTAAATTATTTTCAACTATCAGTTGGTTTCCTTCTTCATAGATGCGTAATTTCAAGGGTTTACTATCACTAACGATGTTGTGCTTTACTGCATTTTCTAAAAGCAGTTGTAGAGAAAGTGGTACTACTTTGGCATCTGGAATATTGCTTTTTTCGGGAATATCGATTTGGATACTATCTTCAAATCTGGTTTTGAGTAATCCTACATAAGAACGAGCAAAGGACAATTCTTCATCTACAGAAACAAGTTCTTTATTGCGCTGTTCCAGTACATATCTATATACCTTAGATAATGAGGTTGTAAATTTAGTAGCCGCTTTAGGATTCTCTTCTATTAGTGCTACCAGTACATTCAAGCTATTGAATAAAAAATGAGGATCCAGCTGGTTTTTAAGAGCATCAAACTGTGCTGTTGCACTACGAGCAATAACTCTTTGTTCATTTACTTTCCTTTTTTGTAATTCTTTATAGAAATAAAAGGCATGAAAAAGAACAGACATGATCATCGTGAACGTAAATCCAAATATGTACCAATCTGGATTTTGCTGTTCAAAAAAATCTACTACTGGCTGCCCAAAATAAAACACTCTTATCACAAATAATAAGGTAAACAAAGTAATCATAGTAAGGATCACCATTCCTATTGCACCTATTATTAATCTTTTGATTCCATGCTCTGTCCAGCTATAGAACTTACCTAAATATTCGAAAAAACTAGTATTTATAGCGGTAATAAAAACACTGAAAATAAAGTTAATCACGTATTGTTCTAGCTCTTCATCCCATGATTTAAATTGCCCTTTATTTAAAACCAAATCAATGAAGTTAATCATCAATGCAATTAATGCCGATATCCAAATAAGTTTAATAAATTTTTTAAGAAGCATGTGTTTTCTTTATTTGACCTAAAAGTAATTTTTTCCTCTTAGAACATCACAAATATGGAACACACTTCTTCTTTACTCAAGTAAGTATTACTGAGTTGTAGAAAATGAGCACTGAATTGTAATTTATCAATTAGTAGCTGTTACCTTTAAATCCTTATTATTAAAATTCCTTCATGCCCATATTCAATCTCTTTAGAAAAAATATTCCAACTCCATCAACCGATCACTGGGATGAACTCCTTATTAAATATGTGGATTTCTTTGAAAAACTAGAACCACGTGAACGGTTATTCTTTAAGCTACGTATGCAAGCATTCCTGGATGAGATTGAAATAGAGACTATAGACATGAAACCTACTGAACTGGACGCACTTTTAATTGCAGCCAGTGCTATTATTCCTGTTTTTCAATTCCCAGACTGGCATTATACTAATTTAAAAACCGTGATTTTATTACCTAAACATTTCAATGAAAATCTAGAATTTGAAGGTCATGGAAATGGTAGACGCATTTATGGAATGGTAGGGACGGGAAAGTGGAACAATAAAATGGTTCTTTCTAAAGAAGCCTTATACCACGGATTCAAAAATGAAACCGATAAGCTCAATACCGCAATTCATGAATTTGTTCATCTCATTGATAAAATGGATGGAGTCATAGATGGAATACCGCATGTTTTAATGGAACAATCTTATGTTCTTCCATGGATCAACCTCATGCATGAGGAAATGGAACGCATCAATAAAGACAAGTCTGATATAAGGAATTATGGTGGTAGCAGCCAGATCGAGTTTTTTGCAGTCGCTGCAGAGTATTTTTTCTCCAGACCCAAACTCATGAAACGCAAGCATTCAGATATTTATCAAATGCTTTCTAAGTGTTTTACGCCACGTAACGATTAGCTGTTAGCTGCTTTTTTGCTCGCAAAAAAAAACTCATCCCACATCCCACATCCCTGAATACATTTAATATACACCTAACATTTATATCAACTCACTGGCTTAACTTGCCCTTAAAATATACCACATGCGCTACCTCATCATCCTTCTCGTTTTACTCATCTCTTTTACCGCTCAAGCAGACGATTGGGGCAAAACAGGTCATCGTGCGACTGGTGAAATAGCAGAACAATATTTGAACCGCAAAGCACGCAAAGCTATTGCAGCGCTACTGGACGGAGAATCACTGGCTCTCGTATCCACGTTTGCCGACGATATAAAAAGTGACAAGCAATATAGAGCTTATGGACCGCAGCATTATGTAAACATTCCGTTTGATAAAACTTATGACACACATCCACACAGTGAGAAAGGTGATATCATTATAGGAATAGACAATTGCATCACTATATTAAAATCAGATACCGCGACTAAAGAGGAAAAAGCTTTTCAATTGCGCATGCTGGTTCATTTCATAGGTGATTTACACCAGCCATTGCATACAGGATTGAGTGAAGATAAAGGTGGAAACGATTTTCAAGTACGCTGGTATAAAGATGGCACAAACTTGCACCGCGTTTGGGATACTCAAATGATCGAGAGCTACGGTATGTCTTATTCTGAGCTAGCTGTTAACATGCCACAACTCAGTAAAAAAGAACGTAAAACTATGGCTAGTGGAACTCACAGAGACTGGCTAGAGGACAGCCGTGATGTGGTAAAAGATATTTATGCAAACACAACAGTAGGCGATAAACTAGGCTATCGCTACATGTACGACTACTTTGATGTTCTTAAGGGGCAACTTCAAAAAGGTGGTGTGCGACTTGCGGCATTGCTCAATGAAGTGTTAGGCTAGGTTTTGAACACGCTTTCGCGAAAGCGTAATCCTAAAATCATATATTTACTAAAATGAAGAGGAAGTAGAATAGGGATTATCCTTCGTCGATGAGAAAGAACTAAGGCAAGAAAGTGGATCAATCAATACATCAAAAAATACAGTGGACCACTTGCCCAGATTGTAAAGGACAAGGCAAGAAAAGCCAGCGCATACGCAAGAAAGCTCGACTAGCTTATGAGCAAGCGCTGCAACAATTTGAAACATCAAAAGATACTGAGAAAGCTCCTATTCTACCTCGAGGACATCTTTACAATTGTAAAAACTGTGATGGTAGTGGTTTAGTTCAAACCTCAACTCCATCAATTATCGATACCATAAACTATCCGCATGTTGCTATTATAGGTGGTGGAATAGGTGGTGTAGCACTTGCTGTTGCGTGCTTACATCGTCAAATTCCTTTTACTCTTTATGAACGTGATCACAGTTTTGATCAAAGATCTCAAGGTTATGGACTCACTTTACAACAAGCGAGTAAAGCCATTCAAGGATTAGGAATTCCATCTCTAGAAAAAGGAGTTGTTTCTACCAGACATGTGGTTCATGATACCGATGGGAAAATCCTAGGAGAATGGGGAATGCGCAAATGGGTGGCTTCTAACGAAAAAACAGTACCTAAACGTACTAATATTCATATCGCCAGACAATCCTTGCGTCTTGCTTTATTAGAACA
>JALZUY010000160.1 GCA_023301395.1 Nonlabens sp. | reverse complement strand
TAGAAATAAAATATATAAACTCAAACTTTATCGAAGGTCATTCGACTAGTTTTACGCTTGAGCAAGTTATCGAAACTTATAGACGCATAGATGACTCTTTAAAACACAAATCTATTGACTTTTCATTAGTTGATAAAAAGTATATTAGACAGTATGAAACATATACAGACACAGTTCATTTTTTAAATGACTCTATTTACACTAGTAGTTCTTGGTCTGGTATTGATGACAGTACATTTAATTATCATAGGTTTGAACATAATGGTTTTGATATACTTTTTACAGACAAGTATCCACCATTTATAATCAAGAATATAATTAAAGACACTATTTATATTTCTACATTTTCTAAAGAAAAAGAGGATTACATAATGACTGAAGTTCTAGATAATAATTAAAACATCACAAAATGGACATTAAAAACTTCATCAATAACGACCAGTACATACCACTAAGTGGATTATGGCTCGATAATTATGAACCAGCAAGCGGCCTCGTTTATGGACAAATTCCTAATTCAAACGAAGATGATATTGAAAAAGCCTATCAAGCCGCAAACGCTGCTTTTAAAGATTGGTCTCATACCAGTATTGATGAACGTTCTAAGATCATGTTGCGCATCGCAGACCTGATTGAAGAAAATCTAGAAGAACTCGCAACAGCAGAATCTCGTGATAATGGAAAACCATTATGGCTTGCTCGAGCAGTTGATATACCGCGTGCTTCTTCAAACTTCCGTTTTTATGGAAACGCGATCACTCAATATTCCAGTGATGCACATGAAACTACCGGTAAAAACACAATGAATTTTACCATGCGCAAACCTATAGGTGTTGTAGGATGCATCTCGCCGTGGAATTTGCCTTTGTATTTATTCAGCTGGAAAATTGCTCCGGCGATTGCAGCAGGAAATTGTGTCGTGGCAAAACCTAGCGAAGTCACTCCAGCGACCGCATTCCTTCTAGGAGAAATTGTTAAAAAAGCAGGATTACCAGCTGGTGTCCTTAATATAGTACATGGTTTAGGCGGTAGTTGTGGTCAAGCAATTGTAGCACATCCAGGCATTAAAGCCATTAGTTTTACAGGTGGAACAACTACTGGCGAGCATATCGCTAGAACGGCTGCACCTATGTTTAAAAAATTATCCCTAGAACTAGGTGGCAAGAATCCTAACATCATTTTTACCGACTGCGATTATGATAAAATGCTCTCCACTACTCTACGATCTTCCTTTGCAAATCAAGGTCAGATCTGTTTGTGCGGTAGTAGAATCCTTGTGGAACAATCACTTTATGAGAAGTTTAAAACAGATTTTGTCGCTCGTGTACAACAACTCAAAGTAGGTCATCCTAGTGCGGCAGACTCTAAACTAGGTGCTGTAGTAAGTGCTGCTCATAAGGATAAGGTGCTGGAATATATCGCTTTCGCGAAAGCGAATCCTGAAGAATACACCATACTATCTGGAGGAAACTCGTTACTTATAGAAGGTCATGAAGGCGGCTATTATCTAGAACCTACAGTAATAGAAGTCCAGTCCAATGATTGTAAATTGAACCAAGAAGAGATTTTTGGACCTGTAGTTACCATCATGCCGTTCAAAGATGAAGCGCATGCACTAGAACTCGCAAATGGAACTCGATATGGATTGAGCGCCACATTATGGACCAGCGATTTAAGCCGTACTATGAGAATGAGTAACGAGCTAGATGCAGGAATCGTATGGGTGAACACCTGGTTAAATCGTGATTTGCGCACACCATTTGGAGGCGTAAAAGATAGCGGCGTAGGACGTGAAGGCGGATTTGAAGCATTGAACTTTTTTACCGAGCCTAAGAATATTTGTATTGAATATTAGATAGGTATGATTACTTTTATCTTACTGAAAATAGGCTGGCTCAATATTACTGAAGATGTCATAAGAAAAATCGGTTCAAATGGTGATATAAGATCTTTGTCTTACATTGTAAAAAATAAACACTGTATGTTTAGATTTTATGCTGTACAAGAATTGTGTCGACTCATGAAACAAAAAAAGGTTATTAATCTTTTGATTGATACACTAAACGATCCAATTTCTTTAGTATCATTAGAAGCAGCATATTGCTTAAGAAATCAAGATGATTTTATTGATAAAGCTGAAATTGAAAACATTATTTTAGTTAAAGAAAAACAATTGAAAGAAAATCAGGTTATAGGAGACTCAGCATTTTATAAATCAACCTTTGAACATGGAAATAGACCATCAGAAAGATTAATGTCAAACCTCCATAGCCAAAGAAATGGATTAGGTAATTATTAGCAAATGTTCCAGTTCATTGACCAACATCCCTGGTTTTTGTCTAACATGTTTGGTTAAACGTAAAATCTATAAAACTTCCCGTATAGATTTAGACAATACCAACACTAATAGTTGGCATGTCAAATCCGAAATAGAATTGAAGAACTAAAAATGCTAGCGACCAACACGACAAGTTTTTGTCTTGGCATGTTTTGTTGAACGTAAAACCTGTAAAATACATCCTATAGATTTAGACAATGCCAACACGCATAGTTGGCATGTCAAATCTGAAAAGATATTACTAGAAAATAAAAACTCTCGTGACCAACATGCCAAGTTTTTGTCTTGGCATGTTTGGTTAAACGTAAACTTTAAAAATCAACACCGTACAGATTTAGACCATGCCAACAAAAATAGTTGGCATGTCAAATCTCAAAAGCCATTCTCAGAAAACAAAACCTCTCGTGAAAAACATGCCAAGTTTTCGTCTTGGCATGTTTGGTTAAAAGTAATTCTATTTAAATTGCAATCATGTACGATAGAATAGAAAGCGACAGATATTACCACATCTTTAATCAAGCTAATGGCATGATTGATATTTTTAAAGAAAACCGTAATTATCCGTTCTTTTTAGATAAACTAGAGAAGCACTTATCACCAGTTTGTGAAATAATCGCTTATTGTTTGATGAAAAATCATTTCCATTTGGTCATAAAAACTAAAGATGTCGAGAATCAGAAAATATCTAGAGCATTTGCAAATTTGTTTATAGGTTATGCCAAGGCCTTTAATAAAACTTACAATCGTTCTGGTAGTTTATTCAAAAAACCATTTAAACGTAAATTGATAACTACGGAAGAATATTTAAAAAATGTAATATTGTACGTTCATAGTAATCCTGTGAAAGATGGATTTAGGGATGACTTAATTGAATATCCTTGGTCATCATATAATGAAGTTTTGGATAATGTTTCTACAATGATCGAGAGAGAATTTGTTTTAGAGCTATTTGAAAACAAAGAGAATTTCATCGCTACTCATAAGTCATATCTATTAAACACCAGTTTTATTCCTTCATTCAATGAATAGGAACTACCACACCATCATCATAGGCGGCGGCGCTGCAGGTTTTTTTACAGCAATCAACCTTGCGGAGCGATTACCTGATGCTAGAATCGTAATCCTTGAACGCGGGAAAGACGTTCTGAATAAAGTACGTATTTCTGGTGGTGGACGCTGTAATGTCACGCATGCAGAGTTTATGCCTAAGGAATTGTCTTTGAATTATCCGCGTGGTGAGAAAGAACTATTAGGTCCATTCCATAGTTTTATGACTGGTGATACTATAGGCTGGTTTGAGGAGCGTGGCGTGGCGTTGAAAATTGAAGATGATGGACGCATGTTCCCTACTACAGATTCATCGCAAACCATTATCAACTGTTTCTTAGAACTCACACTTAAACATCATATAGATATCCTTACCAGTCATAATGTAACTTCTATTAGAAAAGAAGAAGACTGGTTAGTAAATACTAAAGAGCAACAATTCATTTGTAAAAACCTGGTGGTTACTGCTGGTAGCAGTCCTAAGGTTTGGGAAATGATGCGTATTGTAGGTCATTCTATTGTAAGAGCTGTCCCTTCTTTATTTACCTTTAATATAGTAGACAAGAAAATTACAGAGCTTGCTGGTATTGCACTTGAAGCAACTATAGAAATACCGCAATTAAAGTTAGAATCTCAAGGACCTTTATTAATAACACACTGGGGCTTTTCTGGTCCGGCGATTTTAAAGATGAGCGCTTGGGGCGCACGAGAATTGAATGAATCAGATTATAAGTTTGATGTAGTTATAAACTGGTTGAATCACATTTCTACTCAAGAATGTTTTGAGACGCTCGTTGCGCAACGTTCTAGTAAAAGGCAGGTAGGTAATGAATGGTTATTTGATGTTCCTAAAAGGTTATGGAAATTTTTAGTCGCAGGAATTAACCTCACAGAAAAAAACTGGGCAGACTGTTCTAATAATGATTTACAAAATCTAGCCACGGTTCTTACAGCAAGTATTTTTACCATAAATGGAAAAAGCACCTTTAAAGAAGAGTTTGTAACTGCTGGCGGCGTAGACTTAAAAGAAATCAACTTTAAATCATTCAGTTCTAAGAAGCAAGAAAACTTGTACCTAGCTGGAGAAGTACTCGACATAGACGCCATCACTGGTGGTTTCAATTTTCAAAATGCGTGGACTGGTGGATGGATCATTGCTCAATCTATTAATAACTGATAACTAGTTATTTAATATATTTACATTTTTATTACGTGAATTAATCAGCCTGTCCATAAATTGACATAATTTCTAATTAGTAGTTCCCCAAAACTATGAAGAATTTTCTTTGCATCATTTCTATTATTCTGTTGAGTACTGCTGTCTATGGACAAAGTTTACCTATAGAGATACCTCAAGGAAAAGTAAAAACGATTAGAGATTCTGTCACGGCAATAAATAAGAATTTGCTTCATTCTTGGCAACGATTTCATAACAATGATTACCATCATTCAGTTTCTTATTCACGTGTAGACAGCCTTTTTCAAAAACAATGGCTTCTTACCGCAAATAGTCCTTACAGACAATCGATAACTACTTATGATCGTAACAAATCTATAATCCATAGAGAATGGTACGACCATGTACTGGAATATAAATTCAAAGAGAATTTTGTTTATTATGAAAAAGATGTTCTCCAATTTTATGAAGTGAAAAATGTTCCTTTCAAACACACTATTGAAACGAGTGATCATAAAATAAAACCCTTCTTGAGATTCAGTAATGATTATAATCGTAAATCCTATTTTGAATACACAGACTCAAATGATGTGGCCTTTGAAATGAATCAAGACGATTTCTTCCAAATGCGTAAATTCTATTATGAATATGATTCAAATGACAGACCTTCTTTAATAAAACATTTTAAAGATGGACAATGGCTATGGTCTGATGATAGAGAGTATGATGGAGATTCTATCGCGTTAACTTTTCTTTTTCTAAATAAAAAAAGGTACCCATTTCTTGTTGAAAAGCAAACGCAACATGCAGAGGGAAGTATAACTTCTATTGAATACAGTACCATTCCTAAAGGTAGTCTATATAAAAGACCACGCTCTAAAAGAGTTATTTATAGGGACCAAAATCAACTAATGAGTAAAAATGAATATTGGTTCAACCTACCAGTTTCATTATTTGAATATGAATTCAAGAAAAAACTTTCTAACCAAACAACTCTTGAAGACCATAAGAATACTAAAACAACTACTTTAGAGGAGCAAAAAACCTTTACAGATTCGGTTATAAAAGATGATAATGGTAGAATTATAGAATTCACCTCTTATAGTAATTTGTATAACACCTTATTAGAACAATATAATTTCACCTATAACAATCGTGGACATATTATAGAGATCAAATCATTCCAGTACGACCTTTCAAATCGAGTACCTCTAGAGACTATAATTACTATTGAATACTCATATGACTCATATGGAAACTGGACAGAGCAAATCAAATCTGTAAATGATATCCCTACTTTTAAATGGAATCGTTCTATCACTTATTACGACGATTCTAAAATTTCTAGATAATACCGCACCGAAACCGATTGCGCAATCTTATCCTTAAATCACCATTCTTAAAGACAGCTTTTATTAACTTTAGCTCTCAAACTAATTACATTGAATAAGAAAACCATACTCATGATTCTCGACGGCTGGGGAATCACACAAGATCCTAAAGTAAGTGCCATTGCACAAGCTCAAACTCCATTTATAGACAGTCTTTATGACAACTATCCGCATGCCATATTGCGCACTGATGGTGAACATGTAGGGTTGCCAGATGGTCAAATGGGAAACAGCGAGGTAGGTCATATGAACCTTGGAGCTGGAAGAATCGTGTATCAAGACCTTGCCAAAATCAATAAAGCTATTAAAGACGATACGCTTAAAGAGGAACAAGTGCTGGTGAATGCACTCGCTTTCGCGAAAGCGAATTCTAAAAAAGTACATTTTCTAGGATTATTATCTGATGGTGGTGTACACGCTCATATTGAACATCTTAAATCATTACTAGATGTAGCAGAAAATCACGAAATAGAAGAGGTGTTTATTCACGCTTTTACGGATGGTCGTGATGTAGATCCTAAATCAGGAGCTGGACATATCACTGATCTAGAACAACATATTGCTGGAACAAATGCACAACTAGCAACTGTAACTGGACGCTATTTTGCGATGGATAGAGACCAGCGCTGGGAACGCGTTAAAAAAGCATATGACGTGATAGTACATGGATTAGGACAACCATCACATGACGCTACTAAATCTGTTCAAGAGTCATACAATCAAGGAATTACAGATGAATTTATAGAACCTATCGTAGTTCTCAATGGCACAGAACCTGTTGCAACTATTGATGATGGTGATGTGATCATTTTCTTTAATTACCGTACAGATCGTGGCCGTGAATTAACTCAAATGTTATCTCAACAAGATTTTAACGAACAAAACACTCAAGCTCTCGATTTGTATTATGTAACGATGACTAAATATGACGATAGTTATAAAAATGTCAAAGTCATCTTTGAGAAAGACAACTTAAAAAACACACTAGGTCAAGTACTTTCTGAAGCTGGGAAAACTCAAATACGTATTGCCGAAACGGAGAAATATCCACATGTAACGTTCTTTTTTAATGGCGGACAAGAAACTCCTTTTAAAGGAGAAGAACGCATTATATGTAACTCTCCTAAAGTTGCTACCTACGATTTACAGCCTGAGATGTCTATAGATTGCGTATCGGGTAGTATTATTCCAGAAATCAACAAACAAAGCGCTGATTTTATATGTCTCAACTTTGCAAATCCTGACATGGTAGGCCATACTGGTTCTATGGAAGCGGCTGTTAAAGCTTGTGAAGCTGTAGATCAAGCTGCACATGATGTTATTACAGCAGCTATAGATCAAGATTACACTATTCTTGTTATTGCTGACCATGGAAATTGTGAGGTCATGCTCAATCCAGACGGCTCAGTAAACACGGCTCATACTACTAATCCTGTACCTATTATTTTAGTCGACAAGGATTTAAAAAAAGTAAAAGATGGAATCTTAGGTGACCTTGCTCCTACTATACTAAAGTTAATAGGTGTTAAACAACCTGCAGATATGACTCAAAATTCATTAATTTAACCCTATGAAAAAGATACTACTCCTATTAACCGTTATCGTAATGGCCTCTTGCGGATCGCAAAAAAAGACAACCACTACGACCACAACAACTACAACCACAGAAGTTCCAGCAACTCCTACTCCACCTAAAACACCCGTTTTAGTAGACGGGAATCTTTCTGGAATACAAACTAAAGAGGCTTTTATGCAAGCTCCTTTTGATAATTGGTTCACATCACGTTATGAAGCTTACACACTTGATGAGGACACTCAAAAAGCGCTTAAAAAAGCAATGAAAGATGTTGAAATAAGAGCTTATA
>JALZUY010000159.1 GCA_023301395.1 Nonlabens sp. | reverse complement strand
GTCATGCGCTCCATAGCCACAGCAATTGCTTGTGCCTCAAAGCCTCCAATGACGATAGGCAAACGGCGTGTACCATCTTGCTCACCTAATACAACCGCATAATTATGGGATTGCGTCACGCTGTGTGACAACGCAACAATATCTAATTCGATTTTTTTCATGCTGTTACTCATACAAAAAATTGTATTTTTTCATTTGTCAGTTAGAAGCTGTTAGTTGTTAGGCTACACTTCCCAATAAATGTGATGAAAATAGACCACAGTACGACAATATGACCTCTTACTTCTACTTTACAGAACATGCGAAATAAGTACAAGTTCTACTATAAAATAAAGATTTTGGTGCTGACCTCAATTTCGGGGTGCAAAAGTACGATTTTTCCATGTATTTTTCAACTTAGCTTTAGTTCTCTGTCTTTCAACTAGCAACTAGCAACTTTCAATTACATTTTCAATGTCTTCGCTTTGTTCCAAAGTGCATCCATTTCCTCCAGACTCATGTCCTCCAAACTCTTCGTAGCATTTGCTTCAATATACTCAAAACGCGCCTTAAACTTGCGATTTGTACGTTCTAAAGCCGTTTCTGGGTCAATATTTTGAAAACGAGCGTAATTTATTAGCGAAAAAAGTATATCTCCAAATTCCTCTTCGCGCTCCGCTTGAGCATTTTTGGTATTCATTGCTTCTTGAAATTCTCCCATTTCTTCTTCAACTTTTTCCCAAACTTGCGCCGCATTTTCCCACTCAAAGCCAACTTGCGCCGTTTTATCTTGCATCCGATAAGCCTTTACCATGGCAGGCAAAGATTTTGGAACGCCACCTAAAACAGATTTTTTGCCTTCTTTTAATTTCAATTGTTCCCAATTGCGCTTCACCTCCGCTTCATCTTTTACAAGGACATCGCCATAGATATGAGGATGACGCGAAATGAGTTTTTCGCAATTATCATTCATCGCATCCGCAATATCAAACGCGCCTTTTTCTTCCCCCAATTTGGAATAAAAAACCATGTGCAACATAAGGTCGCCCAATTCCTCTTTGATATCCTGCATATTTTTATCCAAAATCGCATCCGCCAATTCGTAAGTTTCTTCAATAGTCAGATTGCGGAGCGTCTCAAAGGTTTGCTTTCTATCCCAAGGACATTGCTCGCGCAATTCGTCCATGATTTTTAACAAACGGGCAAAAGCATCTAATTTTTTCTGTAAATTCTTTACTTCGGGCATTGATATTTTTTACGAGGAAAATTTGAAAAGGTTTGTTTGTATTGTATTCCAAAACTCCCGTTTCGGATAGCTTTGAATATGATTGGCTAAGATAAGGAGGTATTTTGGGATGGGCAACTTTCTTTGGGTCGTAGCAGAGGGCTTAAAAAATGCACTCGTTTTTATATTTTGCATAATTCGTTATAAGTAGTTGATAATTAGATTTTTATAGTTTTAAAATAATTTTTTTTGTCCGAAAATGCAAAAATAAAGGGGTTTTGGACAAGTATAAAATGGAATTTTACATCTTTTTGATGCAAATGAGGAAAGACTTATGAGAAAGGTGTACTGCACAATTCTAAACTCCCTCGAATGAGGGAGTTTAGAATACGAGGGACAGGAAGTGAAAGTTATGATGTTTCTCCGAAGCGTTATATTGAAGAGTCTGATGATATTTTAGCTCAAAAATGCTTATATTTGTTAAATATTATCAAGTCAAAATAATTTAAAATGGAAGAAATAGCATTGAATAGATTTATGCGACTGCTGCAACCTTTGAGTAGTGATTTGAAGTTACAACTTATCGCTCGTCTATCGGAGAGTATTAGACAGCCTGAAAGTCAGCAAAGCGATAAAGAGGAATGGAAAAAAATGTTTGGTGTGTGGAATGATGTGGATGATATAGATGTAACAGAAATACGTGAAGCAAGACTTTCTACACGGGAAGTTCCAAATTTAGACTAATGAAAGAATATTTATTAGATACAGATGTGTGTATATTTTTCTTGAAAGGGCGTTATGGTCTTGTTGACAAAATTGACGCTGTGGGAAAAGAAAACTGCTTTATTTCAGAGATAACAATCGCTGAATTGCTTTTTGGTGCAGAAAACAGCCAAAATCATGCAAAACATATCAAAGAGGTTGATTTTTTTGAAAAGGAATTCAAAATTCTACCTATCAATAGTTCGTTACGGACTTATGCAAAAGAGAAGGTGAGATTGAGAAAAAAGGGAACTCCTGTTGCAGAGTTTGACTTACTCATTGCCGCTTCTGCTTTATTCAATAATCTTGTTGCAGTTACAGGTAATGTTGGGCATTTTTCGAAAGTTAAAAATCTGAACATTGAAAATTGGACGAAGAAAGTTGATAATGAGTTTGTTTGATATTTTTTTGCTTTTGCAGACTAAGTCTGCGCCGCCGATGCGTTGGCGACTTTGAAAGTCGCACGAACAAAATCGCTTGAATGTCGTGGAAGAGGTGGCGCGAACGGTTGCTAATGAAGAAACAATAATAAGAGTTTTTGATATTCAAGGAAGGATATTATTTTCTGGAAAAGAAAAAGATTTGAATAAATCTTTTTTAAGTTCCCAAAATCAAATGCTAATATTTGCATACTATGGTTCAGAAGGGCTTCTGTTCGCACGTAAAGAAGTTTTCATTGAGTAGAAATTTTATTGCATTTTATTTGAGTTACACTTCTTAATTTTATGACGAAAGAGTATGGAAGTAATTACATACTCTTTCGTTTTTTTATAACATCAG
>JALZUY010000158.1 GCA_023301395.1 Nonlabens sp. | reverse complement strand
GCTCGTTAAAAAGCCCGAGAGCTTTTGCTGTTAATTCTGTGGCTGTGAATAGAGGCGCTTTCGCGAAAGCGAACTCAATACCAGCATGGTTGCTTTCAAAAAGAGTACTAATAATATTTTCTAGCGAGTTGTTAATATGCGAAACGACGAATTCATTAATAGAAACGATTTCATGATATTGAGCATATTGTAAAAGAAAATTGAGTCTCAATGCAGCTTGATCTGGTTGATGTGCCATTTTCATAAACTCAACCAGTAACTGCACGCGAGGTGAGGCTTGCACTAATAAACTATCGCCAGACACCACAGTAATGTCTTGTTTTACAAGATATTGAGCAAGCTCATGTCCTTGAGTGTGTTTGCGTACGAGAATACATATATCACCTAATTGAAATCCTTGTGTAATAATTTTTTCAATCAGTCTATGCACATGTGGCGGATAAGGTGTTTTCAAATCCTCATCTTCTTCTATAAAATCGACCTCTTTTTCTAGAAAGTCGATTTGTACATAACCGCCTTTTTTATGGGTTGTGTTTTGATGTAAATAATTGTGATATAAATCTTGATAAGAAGGATTATTGAGATAATCACCAAAGAAATGGAAGAAACTGTTATTGAATTCTATAACTTCATCATAACTGCGCCAGTTGAATTCTAGCGGTTCATTTTTTTTATCGAGATCAAACAGTTTTTCTTCATTGAGCAAACCTAGAAACTGGTCTGCATCTCCACCACGCCATCTATAAATAGACTGTTTTGCATCGCCCACAAGCATTAAGGTACCGCTGTCGCCATACTCATCCTGGCTTTGCAAAGCATTACTTATCAATGGAGTCAAGTTTTCCCATTGCATGCGAGAAGTATCTTGAAATTCATCTATAAAATAATGGCGGTATTTTTCTCCTAATCGCTCATATATAAATGGCGCTGGTTGATCCTTGATTTGTTGTGCTAGAATACCATTGAATTCATAAATAGGAACGATTTGTTCTTCTTTTTTTATTCCGTTTATTTCATGAAGTAACTCGTTCAACAATGAAAGCGGAACGATACTTTTTAAAATATTCTCATGAAACTTAATGTAGCCATAAGTAGATTTGTAAGCATTTCCAAAATCTGCTAAATCACCTGCCAGACCATCAATAGCATCTTTAATAGGTTGTTTTTGACTTTTTGCATATAAATCTCCAGCGACTAAATCTCTAATAGAAGCAGCGTCTGGTTTTACAGAGAAATCTTCGTTTGAAACTTTTATAACTGCGTTGAATACACTGCGAGAACCACCTTTATAATCTTTGGGTTCCACGCCTTGCTGTGTAGATTGCTCTATGAGATTTGTAGCAATTTGAACAAGCTGGCCTTTAAGGTCTTTGTTTTTAAGCTTTAGATTTTGGTAAAGTCTGTCAAAATCTGCTGCGGTTTTGTGTTCTATGGATTTAAGATACTTGTAATGATTTTCATTTTTTATAAGTGTTGCTATTTGCATTAAATCAAAGGCGATATCCCAGCTTTTATCATCGTCAATCTTAGAAAGGGAAAACTCTACAAGTCGTTTAGTAAGTTCTTTATCACTTCCAGCTCGAGCGAGTAGATTTTGAATCGCTTTATTAATTAAAGAATCAGTATCCAGCTCTACTTCAAAACCCGATGGTAAATCAATATCTTTTGCAAACGTGCGCAGTACCCTATGGTTAAACGCATCTATAGTCACAATATCAAATGCAGAATAGTCATGCAACAATCGCTGATGAATTTTAATAGCCTTTTTAGTAAGATCTTTCTCGTTTAATCCAGTGACTTCTTTTATATGTTTGAAAATCCCAATACTATTACTAGGAACTGGCTGTTTTCCAAAGTTGTGCAAATGCTCCAGTACACGTTCTTTCATCTCGGCAACAGCCTTATTAGTAAAGGTTACTGCTAGAATCTTGCGGTAATGATTGTGGAATTGTGATTGAAAAAGCAATGTGAGATAGTCTCTCGCTAGCGTGTAAGTCTTTCCAGAACCTGCGCTGGCACTATAAAATGTAGTAGGAGATAAACTCATATTCAAAGGTAAGTAAGCTCATGGAAATAGTCATAATTGTACATTAAGTATATTATAACAAGAATAATTTTAACATTTGATTGTTTGTGTTTAATTTTAGGCTTTCGTTATTAAATAATTAAAACCAACATATTATGGCTTTTGAATTACCTAAATTAAACTATGCGTATGATGCGTTAGAACCTCATATCGATGCAAGAACAATGGAGATTCACCATTCAAAGCATCATAATGGATATACTTCTAAGTTGAATGCAGCTATCGAAGGAACGGCTCATGAAGGGAAATCTATCGAGGACATTTTAAATGGACTTGATATGGATAATAAAGCGGTTAGAAATAACGGTGGTGGTTTTTATAACCACAGATTGTTCTGGGAAGTAATGTCACCTAATGGTGGTGGAAAGCCTACTGGAGATTTGGCGAATGCGATTGATAAAGCATTTGGCTCTTATGACGCGTTCATGGATAAATTTGCTACTGCTGCCAAAACTCAATTTGGTTCTGGATGGGCATTTTTATGTGTGCATAAAGATGGTTCACTAGATGTATGTGGAACACCTAATCAAGACAATCCATTAATGCCTGGTGTAGGTTGTGGTGGAACTCCTATCTTAGGACTTGACGTATGGGAACATGCTTACTACTTAAACTATCAAAATCGCAGACCTGACTACGTGAGTGCTTTTTTCCACGTTATCAACTGGGATGCTGTAACTGAGAAATATAACGCTGCGAAGTAATTATCGCATTTAGTTAAAATCAAAAGCCTCAAATTCAATAGAATTTGAGGCTTTTTTATGTTTCAAAATTTAATTGGTTTGATTTCTATTTTAAATACTTCAAAAATAGATTCTCCAAGAAAAGATTATTCTACGACGAGGTATTAATAACGAAGATGTAAATGTAGCTTGTGGGCTGATATTCTTTGTGTCTATTGAGTTAATATCCAATAAGTTGATTGCACTTATTGATAGGCTGCTAGACCATTTATCGATGTTATAAGTGTATTCAGTATTTAAAAAGTGTAAATAGTTGTTTAGTCCAAAATCATTAAGTTTATAATTAATTTTAGCAGTAGATTTTTCAAAAGCATATTCTAAATCTAAGTCTGTAGATAGGTTGAATACTTGGTTTGAAAAGGAGCTATTGAAAGTAACATCATTTAAGGCGAAAACAGAAGTGCTTCTAAAAAACCAATATTTACCAAGCCTTTTACTGGCTTCAAAGTTTAATGAGGTATTTTTATTTTTTATTGTTGCAATATTTCCTTCTGATGATTGAAAACCTTTTATCGATGAATGATCGATACTGATTTTAATATTAATTCTTTTAAGAAATAAAAAATCTCGCGATATCAGGAAAAACCACTGTTGTTCTTCAAGGTTCTCATTAAAATATTGAACATTTGTGCTGTTTTCAGTGAAAGAGAAATTTGATATTAATATATTATTTCTTGTAGCAAAAGATATGGAACTATTCCAATTATCTACATAGTCGCCCCATCTCAGTTGATATTGAAAGTCATGAGATTCTTGAAATGGATTACTTATATTATATGATTCACTAAAAGTATTATTGTTAAAGATTTCGGTTTGATTTGACGGTCTAGTCGTTATTCTACTGTATTTATTTGAGTAATCAAATTGATTTATTACATCCCAAATTTTAGCTTTAATAGAAATGTTTGGATTTAATAATAATGGTTCGATGAAATTATCTAAAGATTGATTCTTAAAAGAAAGATTTGTGTTAGTCAGAGTCAAACTTGCATTAAAATTTTTATTAGGTTGATATTTTGTTTGTAATTGATTTACCCATATCTTGTTAGACTCAATTGCATTTGTCTGTTCCAATGAATTAGTTTCATTATTGATGTTAAAGCTAGTTTTAATTAAATCAATGTTTGATATTAGTGCTAGCTCGATTTTTTTATCTTTAATTAAATTATGTTCGTAAAGACCATTTAAAGTGAATGAATTGTTCTTAAGGGTTTGTTGAAATTCATTTATTCCTGAAGATTTATACTGATTATTTACAGACTTATCAGCAATTAAAAGATTGAAATCATGAATTTTTGAGCTTTTGTTCTTAAGTTGGATTGTCGTATTCAATACTCTTTGACTTGTAGTTTGAAATTGATTGTCTAGTGTCAAAATATTATTGATCTTATTTACACTATTTCTATTACTTTTTCCTTGAGAAATAATAAGTTCACTATTTAAGTAAAAAGTTTTTGTTTCATATTTATATGTTCCTAAAATTGAATGCGAGTTGGAATCAAATTTAGTCTCTATCTCTTGTGAACGGCTAATTAATGATTCTTCCGTAAATAGTACTGATTCTGTATTAGTGTCTATAAAACTGTTTTCTTTTTGTGCGGAAAACTTTATTGTTAATGGCTTATCTTTTTTACTGCCTATAGGAATATTTGTATTTGTATCTACGAGATAGCTTTCAACAAAATTACCATTCACTACATTTAAAGATTTACTATGCTCTTGATTTTGGGTAATTTGATAAAAAACTGGTTTTTTTCTAGGTATATTATTGGTGGTAGAAGAGTAATTTATGACACCTAAATTTTCATAAATTGCTTTTGTATAATTACTCAATAATTTGGTTGCTAATACATGACTGTATTGAGCTTTTTTTATATCCTTAGTTCCATAACCTGCTGCCACTTGGGATGTATAAATATTTTCTCCTTCATAAACGACATCTATAGCATTACTGTTTACTATCTTTTCTTTAAAACCATGATAATCATTATATTTTTCAATAATTTTTAACTCAACAGCTTTTTTAGAATTAATAAATTCAATCGCACGATTATAGTCTTGATCAAAAAGTTTGCGTCCATTGATTAACAAATCTGTTATCTTTTTTCCTCGGTAAGTTATATCGCCGTTTTTACTTATTTCCATTCCTGGAATCCGAGAAATTACTTGTTTTAAATTTTTATCTGTTGGTAATGCAAATTTTTTAATATCAATGGTCGTCGTATCTCCTTTTTTTACAATAGATTTTTTCGCAGAAATTAATATTTGGTCGAGGCTTTCAGCTAGCCTATCAAGTTTGTATGTTTTTGTTTCTTTAGTTGAAAATGTAACTTGAATTTCTCTAGATTGATACAATGAATGAGTAACATTCAAATTATATTTAATTAAAGAATCCAATTTATACCCTAATTCTCCATATTCATCAGTATAGGCAATAGCCAGAATTTGATTATTGCTATTGGTAACTAAAACTTTAGCTTGGTTTATAGCTGTTGAATCTTGACTAATAAAACGAATGGTTTGCCCACAACTGAACAAACCATTCATTAATCCGAATATGATTAAAGAAATACATAAATTTCGACTTAACATTATCTATCGTTATCTACATAGTATGGATGATAAATTTCAAAATTTCTATAAGGTATAGAAATATCGCTCATTGGATCTTCGGCTCTAATTTTTGCCTTTACATTGTCTCTCCAGCTTGACCGTTTCTTAACAAATTCTTTATAAGATAAAGCCAATCGTTTATCCCAATTTTTAGGCACGGGTTTTATATCTATATCCTGAGAGTATTGAATACAGTTTGCAACCATTGTCACGCTATTGTCAAAACTTTTTACTTCTAGAATCAAACCTGGTGCATTTGCAAACTTCCAAGGCCCATCTTGATATTCACTTAATGCTGTGGCATAAAAGACTTCATAATCTCTACCTCTGAAAGAAACGATTAATTGTTTGCATTGAAAACCCAAAATAGTTTTAATTGCCTTGCCTTTAATGAAATCAAATTTTAGTGAATCCGTAATCTTCCCAGACATTCTAAAATTATATGCAGAACCATAAATGACTTTATTTTGTGAAAGATCCTTAAAATAATTTAGTTTATTAATAGGTGTGGAGTCAAATTCATGCGGAAAGCCTTCCTTATCGTATAAAGTAGTATCGATATAACTTTGTAAATTTTGAAAACTTTTAATTCCATCCGAGTTCAACTGATATTTGAATGCATATTGTGAGCTTTCAACATCCGTTGTATCGTTTAAGACTATGTTATAATCAACTACAATAGTCTGTTGTAATTTGTTTATTTGAGCAGTAATTACAAAGCAAAATAAACTACTAAATAAAAAGTTAAATACTAATTTTTTCATTTTACATCCCTGCTTGTAGAATAGCCGCCATTGATTTTGCAGCCTCACAAGCATCGGCTTTTGCATCTTCTGATGAAGTTGGTGAATTACCGAGATCTTCTCTACATTGATAAACTCTATACCTACTAGGTAAGCCGTCACTGTCAGTAGTTTCAAATGACGCACTACAGCATTTATGTCTGTCAGATATAAGATTTGAGATTGATTGAGCACTTATTAAATAACTCATTGAACCGAAAAGAGCTATTAGAATTAAGACTTTTTTTTTCATATTAATAACTTAAAATATTTTAGAAAATTAGTTTATTTTATCCAGTATCGCTATAGCTTTTCTAGCTTGATCCTGAGCTTTGACACATGCACGTTCGCGCGCGATGTGACGTTTTTCGGGAGAACTGAATGTTACACAACTTGAAGTAGAGACATATATTAAATCTTCTCCTGATTCACCATTGTGTGAACCTTTTTTACAACATACCCTTTCATTAGGGCCTAAAATATCCTTAGAGGTTTCAATTGTCGAGAATCCGAAAATAAGTGGAAGAATAATTTAAAAACCAATTTTTTTCATGATTTAAAATTTTTGATTCAGAATAAAAGTAAGATTAATATTTCAATTATTTATGATTATCCACAAAATAAGGCTTATAAATCTCAAAATCTCGATAAGGAACAATGGTAATGATATTTGAATCTTCAAATTTATTTTTCTTGACTACTTCTTTTCTCCATTCATTTTGACGTTTTACAAATTCGCCATAGTCCATGCCCAAAGAAGAACTCCAGTGATCAGGCATTTCTTTTACATTTTGAACCGTTTTAGTATAAATAGTTGTCGCTTTCATAAACACAGCACCATCTATACTTCTAACTTCTAGAATTAATCCTGGTACACCCATAAATTTCCATGGACCATCTTTGTAATCACTTAATGCTGGCGCATAAAAAACTTCATAATCTCTACCTCTAAATGATACTAACAGTTGCTTGCATTTATAACCTAGGATTGTCTTAGTCTCATTCCCATCTTTAAAGTTGACAAACATCCAATCATCTCTAATTAATTCAGTTTCATAAAAGCCGTAGCTCATTCCATAATTTACTTGGTAATCAGTTAAGTTTTTAAAATAATTTGACCTGTTTATTAAAGTAGATTCAAATTTATGTTCACCACCATATTTTGATATTAGTGTTGTACCAATATTACGCATTAACTGTTGATGGCTTTTTTGACCATCAGTAACTAGTACATGTTGAAATGCTCGCTGGTAACTTTCTATATCAGTAGTGTCGTTTAATATGATATCATACTCTACTTGAATAACGGGAAGAGTGCTTTCTTGTTGAGCTGTAATAGTAAATGACGATAATAAAAAGACGATAATATAGCGGTAAATCATAATAAGTAAGATTGAAGTCAATATTTCAACGCTACATATCCATGTAAATTGTAACTATTAACTATTAACTAATAAGCTCTTTCATCATTTTCTTCAAAGAAGTTAATGTAAGCACGATTTACCACACGATTACCACCATCAGTAGGGTAATCACCTGTAAAGTACCAGTCGCCTAAGTTCTTAGGACATGCTATATGCAAGTTCTCTACTGTTTGATAAATGATTCTTACTTCGGCATTTACTTCATCATCAGATAATAGTTCTCCGATTTTATCAGACACTTCTTGATCTGTAAATGGAGCA
Organism: Nonlabens sp.; assembly: GCA_023301395.1. Taxonomy (GTDB): domain Bacteria; phylum Bacteroidota; class Bacteroidia; order Flavobacteriales; family Flavobacteriaceae; genus Nonlabens. The sequence goes on along the minus strand of JALZUY010000158.1, from coordinate 3,009 downwards.
TATAATTCCTGCACATAGTTAACGACGTCTTTATCTTTGAACTCTGTTTGAGATTTACATTTCTTATAGATATCTTCTACAACGTCATAAGTGCCACGATCTTTATGTAAAGCTAGTGCTGCTCTAAAGGCGACTAAACCTTCTAGTCGCGCCATATCGATTCCATAACAATCTGGATATCTTATTTGTGGTGCGCTAGAAACCACTAGTATTTTCTTAGGTTTCAAACGATCCATCATTTTAAGAATGGATTTCTTAAGAGTCGTTCCACGCACAATAGAATCATCTATGATTACTAGATTATCGTTTTCCTTTACAACACCATATGTCACATCATATACGTGAGCTACAAGATCATCACGAGAAGAATCCTCAGTGATAAAGGTTCTTAATTTAGCATCTTTAATTGCGATTTTTTCAGTACGCAGCTTTCGCGAAAGCGTATCCTCAACTTGCTGAGCAGTGAGTTTACCTTCACCAGCAAGAATAGCATCTCGCTTTTGTTCATTAAGAACTATGTGAGCAGCTTCTACCATACCGTAGAAAGAAGTCTCGGCTGTGTTAGGGATATATGAGAATACTGTGTTGTCTATATCATGGTCTATAAACTCCATGATTTTAGGGAATAATAAGTGCCCTAGTTTTTTACGTTCTTGATAAATCTCAGCATCACTACCACGAGAGAAATAAATGCGTTCAAAAGAACAAGCCTTGCGCTCTAGAGGTTTAAGGATTTGCTGGATTTTCACTTTACCATTTTTCTTAATGATAATTGCTTTTCCAGGATCGAGTTCTTTTACTTCGTCAAACGGTGCGTTAAAAGCAGTTTGAATTACAGGACGTTCACTGGCCACTACAACCACTTCATCGTTCTGGAAATAATAAGCTGGTCTTATTCCTGATGGATCTCTTAATAAGAAAGCATCTCCATGACCCATAAGTCCACCCATGGCATATCCACCATCCCAATCGCGAGCACTTTTCTTAAGAATCTTACCTACGTTTAATTGAGCAGCGATTTTAGGCGAGGATTCCATTTTAGAAAGTCCTTCTTCCTTAAATTTTTTATAAAGTTTAGAAACTTCGCGATCTTGAAAGTGACCTACCTTTTCCATTACCGTAACAGTGTCTGCCATGTCCTTAGGATGTTGTCCTAATTCTACAAGCTTGTCAAACAACTCAAACACGTTTGTCATGTTGAAGTTACCAGCCATAATTAGATTACGGTGCATCCAATTATTCTGACGTAAAAATGGGTGAACAGACTCGATACTGTTTTTACCAAAAGTTCCATAACGCACGTGACCCATCATCAATTCACCTATGTAAGGGATTTGAGCTTTTTGAGCAGCTACGTCATCTTTAATTTCAGGATTTTCTGTAAGCTCTGTATTAATGCGATCATTAATTTGAGCAAAAATATCTTGGATAGGTTGCGACTCATTACTACGTACACGAGAAATATAACGTTCTCCAGGTTTTACATCCAGTTTGATACTTGCAAATCCAGCACCATCTTGACCACGATTGTGCTGTTTTTCCATCATCAAGTACATTTTATTTATTCCATAAAATGCTGTCCCGTATTTCTCTTTGTAGTATTCAAGAGGTTTAAGTAATCTAATAAGTGCTATACCGCACTCGTGTTTTAATGGATCGCTCATGATAGTTGCTAAAGGTCAAAGTTAATACCATTTTAGATGTAAAGCTAAAGTGATATAAATAAAAAAGTCCTCAAATTTTTTGAGGACTTTTTTAATATTTATTTACGCGTTTAATTCAAATTTAGTCAGCGCTTTAAACTGCTCTAAACGGGTGTTTATTTCTTCGGGCGTGATGGATTGCATGCGCTCTGTTCCAAATTTCTCTACAGCAAAGGATGCAAAGTTAGATCCATAAATAATCGCACGTTTCATGTTTTCAAAACTGTAGTCTTCACTTGCCGCAAGAAAACCTGCAAATCCACCTGCAAAGGTGTCTCCAGCTCCAGTAGGGTCAAATACCTCTTCAAGTGGTAAGGCAGGTGCAAAGAAGATCTCTTCATTATGGAACAATAAAGCTCCATGTTCACCTTTTTTAATCACTACATATTTGGGTCCCATACTATGAATTTTGCGAGCTGCAGCAACTAGTGAATATTCACCAGATAGTTGTCTCGCTTCTTCATCATTAATAGTAATCACATCTACCTTTGCAATAACATCATGCAGCATATCAAGAGCACTATCCATCCAGAAGTTCATAGTGTCTAGTATAACAAGTTTTGCATCAGGTGTTTGTTCTATAACGCCCAACTGTACCGCTGGGTGTAAGTTTCCTAACATTACAACCTCAGCGTCTTTAAAAGAAGAAGGAACTACAGGATTGAAATCAGCAAGAACATTAAGTTCTGTAGCAAGAGTGTCTCTAGTATTCATATCATTATGATATTTTCCGGACCAGAAAAAAGTTTTTCCATCTTTAACAACTTCTACTCCTTCTATGTTCATGCCTCTATCAGTAAGCATGTCTAGATATTCTTGAGGGAAATCTCCACCTACTACGCTCACTAATCCTACCTCAGTTTTAAAGTGAGAAGCACTTAGGCCTATAAAAGTGGCAGCACCACCTAAAATTTTATCTGTTTTTCCAAATGGCGTCTCAATAGCGTCAAATGCTACTGTACCTACTACTACTAGTTTGCTCATTATTGACTAATTTTTTGCAAAAGTAAGATTTCCTTAGAAGTAATTTACATCTAGATGAGTTAATTGATTACAATTATTATTGTCGTTCAACTGGCGATTCAAAGAAAACACATTCTTAATTGTTAAACTTCCTTAAATGTCTTGGAGACTCAACCTGAAGCGTCTTAGATTTATCTAATTAACATTTATGATAATTAGGGATCTCATGAAAAATTTAATAATCTTCATATTTTTATTAATATCGAGTCAATCTATAAATGCTCAGGTAGGAATTAATACAGATCTTCCTGAAGCAGAATTAGATATTAATATAAAAGGATTA
>JALZUY010000157.1 GCA_023301395.1 Nonlabens sp. | reverse complement strand
AAATATCTTCGGGATGATGAGCGTTATCGCCCATAAGAAATCTAGGAAAAGCCATTTTGATTTTTAATTATGGTGCAATCTAAGAAATTCTAATTTCAGAATTATAAAAAGTATCTTTGTTTTATGCAACAACTAAGAGCAGACAATTTACAGAAGTCCTATAAAGGCAGACCGGTAGTTAAAGGAGTATCTTTTGAAGTGAACCAAGGCGAAATTGTAGGATTGCTAGGTCCTAATGGTGCTGGAAAAACAACTTCTTTCTATATGACGGTAGGACTTGTAAAACCTACTGGTGGAGATGTGTGGCTGGATGATAAGAAAATCACACAATATCCCATGTATAAACGTGCTCAAAATGGGATAGGTTACCTCGCGCAAGAAGCTTCTATTTTTAGAAAACTAACTGTAGAGGAAAATATCTTAGGTGTGTTGCAACTTACAGATCTTTCAAAAAAAGAACAAAAAGAACGTTGCGAGAAACTCTTAGAAGAATTCAGTTTACAAGATCGTCGCAATCGTAATGGTGATTTATTGAGTGGTGGAGAACGCCGTCGTACAGAGATTGCTCGTGCACTAGCTACAGATCCTACCTTTATATTACTTGATGAACCATTTGCTGGTGTAGATCCAGTGGCTGTTGAAGATATTCAAAGAATCGTTGCGCAACTGACTAAAAAGAACATAGGTATTCTTATTACTGACCATAATGTTCAAGAAACTCTTGCCATTACCGATCGTACTTATTTAATGTTTGAAGGAAATATTCTCAAGCATGGAAGTCCAGAAGAACTTGCTGAGGACGAAGTAGTACGTCGTGTTTACTTAGGTCAGAATTTTGAATTACGTAAAAAGAAATTGTTTACGGAGTAGGTTTTCATTTATATCCATTCGTGCACAAGATGTTATTTCATTTATATCTTCAAAATAAATGAACCTTTCTAAGTCTTTGCGGTCTTTAGTATGTAGTCTATTTTAATGGACATCTAAGAACCAATCAGTGATCGACAAAAAACTCATAGGAGAATATTTGCAAGGCAATCATAAGATTTTGACCAAGCTTGTCAAGCGATGGCATAAAAAGTTTTGCGATAAAGCGTTCTGGGTTGTTAAAAATCCTGATCTCTCTAAGGATCTTGCACAAGATAGTTGGGTCACCATTATTAATAAACTACACACTTTAAAAGATCCAGAACGATTCCAGTACTGGGCTCTGAGGATCGTATATACTAAATCTATTGATGCGCTTCATAAAAGATACATAGAACGCACTAGAATCAATGATTTACAAATCAATGAAGAGATAGATAATCCCATTCCAGATCATGAAGATAAAAAGCACAAACTCTTACAGGCGATCAAACAATTATCCATTGAAAAACAAAACGTAATCCGTCTTTTTTATGTGGAGCAATATTCTATTAAGGAAATAGGAGAATTACTAGATATATCAACTGGTACTGTAAAATCAAGATTATTTAAAGCTAGAGAAGAATTAAAACAAACGATAAAAAAATAATATTATGAAAACTAACATAGAAAATATAGACCACCTAATCAAAGAAACATTAACCCAAGAAGAAGCAAAATTCTATGATGGCTTAGAAGAACAGAATCTTTCTGGGATGATAAGAGGATTGTACAAAGGTAAAAATAGCTGGTTGGTGCTGGTTATGAATATTTTTAACCTGGCTGTTTTTGGAGTACTCATCTATTGTATCATTCAGACTTTTGATGAAGAGAATACTAATAATCTCATCATTTATCTAGGTATTATATTATTGTGTTTCATCACTATGAGTGTTATCAAACTACACATGTGGATGAATATGCATAGAAACGTGGTTACTCGTGAGATCAAAAGACTTGAACTACAAGTGTCTTCTCTTGCTGGGAAACTAGCAGAGAAATAAGTTCATTCCTAAGGGCAGACTTAAGTCTGCCCTTAGGAAATAGAATTCTAAATAACTTTAGACTTATTCATCAAATTACTTACCACGCTCATCAACACATAAAGCGCTATTATACAAGGAACTGCTTAAATTTTAAGAGTCACAATAAGAGTAAAACAAATTGTTTACAAAAAAACGGATAGTATTTTTATAACAAAGTAAATCTGATAGAAAACAATAGGCATCAAAAAGAGTAAACTAAATAAATTTGCCTTAAGATCTTTCCGTACTTTCCATAATTCGATTAAACTGAAGACTAATAGTAAATAAAAAATTGGAATATAAATATCCCAATTATAAGTTTGATTATAAAATCTAATTTGCTCAAAAGTCCCTTCGAGACTTTCAATTTGATATCTATTTATTATTAAAAGCGAGAAGAATATCAAAACACTAATTTGAGATGGCTTTTTATTCCGAGATATATTTTTATCACTCATATTGTAGTTGGGATTGACTAAAATTTTGAATATATCTTTTTAAAATTTTATATCGTCCTAGTCCTTTAAGCCGTTTGAGTTTTATAAATTATATTATTTACTAAGCTCATAAGAATGTACAGTACTATAATACATGGTACCGCATAGATTTTAAGAATCACAATCATAGCAATACAAATTGCAATAAAAATCCAGCGTATCTCATTTTCTTTCCACCCAAAACTTTTAAACTTTAAGGCAAATAATGGAATCTCGGCATTTAACAAATAACAACTCAATAAAGTAATCCCTATCAATACATAAGGATTACTGAGTATTCCAAAAATCATATCGTTGGTCGTGATTTGAGCAATAATCCCTAAGGATATAATAAGAATAGCAATTGCTGGTGTAGGAACACCTATAAATGAATCAGTCTGTCGGGTATCGATATTGAATTTTGCTAATCGGTACGCACTAGCTGCGGTGATTAAAAAACCTAAAAAGGTAATTTCCTTAAATAAACTGGTCGCAGTACTCCATCCTAGGTGAGCATCACTGGTAAAGAAATTTGAAGAATGTCCAGTAGCATCGGCCAGTAACTGGCACATTACTATTCCTGGCACTACTCCACTGGTCACCATATCGGCCAGTGAATCCAGTTGTTTCCCTAGTTCTCCAGTAACTTTAAGTAAACGTGCCGCAAATCCATCAAAGAAATCAAATACGATTCCTAGGCCAACAAAAATACCTGCGAGAATCAATTCATCTTTAAAAGCATAAACCGCCGCGATACAACCACACAACAGGTTGAATAACGTAATAATATTAGGAATCCATTTCTTCATTCTACAAATATGCAGATTTCTACGGTACTTGTTCAATTTCCTGTGCAATATCCTACTCTTTTGCTAGTTATTTAAAGAGAAACCTAGATATTTGCAGCTCTATTGTTTATGATCAGAAAAATCCATTTTATCGTTGTGTTGTTTTGTGTTCTCGCTTCTGCGAAAGCGTATTCACAAACCTCAAGAGCCTACTCTAACGAATTCCTAAATATAGGAGTCGACGCCGCAGCGCTAGGAATGAGTAACGCCGTAGTCGCAAGCACAAACGATGTAAACGCTGGATACTGGAATCCTGCTGG
>JALZUY010000156.1 GCA_023301395.1 Nonlabens sp. | reverse complement strand
CAATACAACCCTTTCAAATTCCAAAGCTCGTATTGCGAGTAATGAAACATTTGCACTGATTGATCAAAACGCAAAATGGTTGAGTGAACAACGCAAAGAAAATGTGATTCCGTTAAATTATGAAGCTTACAAACAACGTTTAGAACGTCTTGAAAAAGAAACTGAAAAGTTTGAAAAACTAGAAGACTATAAAAATGATCTAGCTTTTGAATATGTGAATTATGAAAAAGAATTAATTGCAAAAGATAGCTTACTTGCAGAAAAGCGTGAGCGCTGGCACAAGAATCTTTCTCGAGATGTTTATCTTGCCGAAGCAATCAATGTACTCAAGGATTTGAAAATATCCAACATTCAAAACTCTGGAGTATCAACTATTAAAAATTAATGTCACATAAATCGGCATCATTAACATCACTAGCGCTCCAAAAATTCAAGAGGGATTTTTGGGGCGTTTTGAGTTTGAGTGTGATTGCGATTTATACGCTCATAGCTATTTTTGCTTACCTGATTGCACCCGACAATACACAGTATGCAAACCAAATGCATCTCTCGATCCATTCACAACCACCAGGTTTTGAAGTAGACTTAATACAGCTGCCCATTAATAATGAACCTACAAATTTGATGGACTGGTGGAACGGTAAAAAAGCTCAAGTTGAAGAAATTCCCTTTGCAGATTTGAAAGAAGTAAATGGGACTATTTATTACAGACCATTTGATGTAGATGGTAACATATTAGAATTTCAACCCGTAAAGTTTGATGGAGTAGTTGGGATGGAATTATCTCGCTTTCGCGAAAGCTATACTGTAAAAAATACTTATTTACTAGGTACTGATAAATACGGTCGTGACTTACTCAGTCGTATGATGGTAGGTGCTAGAATAAGTATTTCAATAGGCTTTGTGGCTGTATTGATTTCTTTGCTTATAGGTATTACTCTAGGAGCTATTGCTGGTTACTTTGGTGGAATAGTTGACAATGTAATTATGTGGCTAATTAATGTGACCTGGTCTATTCCTACCTTGCTTATGGTAATTGCCATAAGTATTGCGCTAGAAAAAGGATTCTTTACTGTTTTTATTGCTGTAGGACTTACCATGTGGGTAGAAGTCGCACGTGTTGTACGTGGTCAAATGGTTGTTGCAAAGGAATATCAATATGTAACCGCAGCAAAAGCCCTTGGGTTCAATCATTACCGTATTATTTCACAGCATATTTTACCTAACATTATGGCTCCTATTATTGTCATAAGTGCAGCAAACTTTGCCGCAGCTATTCTTATAGAAAGCGGTTTAAGCTTTTTAGGAATAGGAGCTCAACCACCCATGCCCAGTTGGGGCAGCATGATAAAAGATCACTATCAATATATCATTCTTGATAAGGCTTACCTTGCACTTGTACCTGGTGTTGCCATAATGACTTTAGTAATGTCATTTATGCTTTTAGGAAATGCCTTAAGAGATGCGCTGGATGTGAAAACCACCTAACTATGAAAAAAACTATTTATACTGTTATTCTTGTTCTTATCGCTATTGGGTTTTATTTCTATGAAACGCAACGTAATGAAGCAGCTTCTCAAAACATTCTAGATCAAGAAGATTTTCAAACCTCACAACAACAAGATGCTGATGGTTTCAAACCGCTATCCCGTAAAGATTTCTTACCTAGCTCAATAAATCAAGTGATACATCATAATACCTATAGCCTTTCTTATAATGAAACACATGAGCAAGCTGAATGGACCGCACATATTTTAAGAGAAAGTGACATAAAAACTAATAATTTTAAAAGACCTTACTTTGAAGTAGACAATACCGTTAAAACTGGCGCAGCGCACTGGCGCAATTATAAAAAGAGCGGTTATGATCGTGGTCATCTAGTACCTGCTGGTGATAGGACTAGTAGTAAAAATGCTTATAACGAGACCTTTTTAACTTCTAATATAAGTCCACAAAAGCACGAATTTAATGCTGGAGTATGGAATCGTTTAGAACAGAAAACGCGTTACTATGCAAAACGTTACGATGAAATTTATGTAATCACAGGTCCTGTTTTTAAGGGTGAAATGGATGAAATAGGAACAGAAAATGTAACTGTGCCTCATTCATTTTATAAAATCATTTACAGACAAGATGAAAGTGATAATGGTAAAATACTTGCATTTCTTATGCCTCATAAAGAAAGTGATCAAGCTATTTATGATTATGTTACCTCTGTAGATGAAATTGAGAAAGAAACTGGAATTGATTTCTTTTCTCAATTATCTGACAATATAGAAAACCGCTTAGAAGCTTCTAACAGTAGTAAAGGTTGGTAAATTAATTTTTAACAGCAATCACTTCAATTTCAACAAGTGATCCTCGCGCTAATCCGCTAGCTGCAAATGTAGTTCTCGCTGGTTTATGAGGGAATCTAAATTTGTAAATCTCATTGAAGGCAGTAAAGTCACTCATATCGTCTAGAATCACGGTAATCTTAACTACATCACTCAATTCAGCTTCATGGAGTTTTAAAACATCTTCTATATTATCTATAGCTTGAGTAGCTTGTGCGCTTAAACCGCCATCTATTAATTCTCTAGTATTGTGATTCATTCCTATTTGACCCGATAGATATAACATATCTCCTACTTCAACTACATCACTAAATGGCGCATCACTCTTTTTAGGATAATGAGATTTGTGGAAAACTGGTACTGATTGATTACATGAAATAAATAGAAATAAAAAAGCTAGAGAAAGATATTTCATAATTATGGTTTTACCTGAAAATGAATGTGGTCATCATGTCGTACTGCATGGCAGCCATGAAATCGCAATTTAGATTGAATGTTTTTAATTCTCAGCCTATTGATGAGATGTGGTTCTATAAATACTTTTTGAACTCTATCATTAGATTGAATTTGCTCCACAAGTTTTTTCGTTTTGGATTCATTTAAGCTTAAAGACTTATTTGTATTGAATCCTATAAAATTTGCATACCCGTATTGCCAGTAACCAGCATCTTCACAAATTTGGGTTTGATGAACTTCATTCTCTTTGGGTTCTTCATAAATCCCATAACCTATTAATGAAGGGTTTAAATTTTGGTTTGAATTACCATTTGAATCGCTATATACAAAGGCAACATCTACTTTCCTTCCATCATTGTGACTTAAATGTGGTAATAGAGGAAAACCATCTATAAAAGGAAATCCAGCGTCGAGATAAACTAGTTTTAATACAGGATCATTTATAGCTTGATCATCTGCTATATCTAGCATCACTTTATGTAAATCTGCACGCACATAATTGCGGCATAGTAGTACATAACCTAGATTTTGCGGCTTAATGGTCTTATGAAAAACAGGTAACATTTTACGATTACCTAGTGAAGCCGTAAGTGGAACAATCGCAAACGCTATAAAGGTATAAATCACTAAGAAAGAACCTAATCTTTTCCATTCATTCCATACCGATTTATGATATTTAAAATAGCCAAATACCGCAATCCAAATCAATCCACCTACTTGAGTAATCAAGGTTAGTAGGATCACGATAATAACATGAATAAGTGATTTTAAAACTTTCATTTAATGCTCGTAACTCATTCTATGACCATCTAGTTTTACAAAGATGAATAGTAAGATAGTAAAACCCCATAATCCACTACCACCGTAACTCATAAATGGCAACGGTATTCCTACCGTAGGAAGCAATCCTAGGACCATTCCTATATTGACAAAAAAGTGAATGAAGAAAATTCCAGCAACACTATAACCATAGATACGTGCAAATTGGTTCCTTTGTCTTTCGGCCATAATGATCAATCGATAGCATAAGGTCATAAAGAGAATGATAACAATTCCAGATCCCATAAAACCCCATTCTTCTCCTATTGCACTAAATATAAAATCAGTTTCTTGCTCCGGCACAAAACCACCTTGAGTTTGCGTGCCTTCTAAAAGCCCTTTACCAGTTAAGCCACCACTTCCTACAGCAATCACACTCTGGTTGATATTATAACCTACACCTTGATTATCTTCTACTCTTCCTAGAACGATGTCAATGCGGTTTCTATGGCGATCTTCTAGTAGATTGTTAAAAATATAATTAGTCGATAAAGAATATAGAATACATACTCCCGAGATGATTAAGAATAATGCGATTTTAGGTTTAGGCAATCTTTGTTTGTGTTTACGCTTTCGCGAAAGCGCATAAATAATTCCTACCACAATTAATATTATAAATGCTATCCACCAGTTCCCTATTACAAGTGTTCCTAGAAACAAAGCAACGGCTACTAGTACTAAGCTCAAGTACCAAAGTGATAATCCTTCTCGATGTAATGCAAAGAAAAATGCGCCATAAACGAGTGCACTTCCTGGATCTGGTTGCGGTATTATAAATAATGCCGGCAAAGCGATAATAAGACCTACAAGTAATAAATCTTTAGTATTCTTAAGTGAGATATTAATTCCACTCAGGAATTTTGCAACCGCAAGAGCAGTTGCTGCTTTTGCAAATTCGCTAGGTTGTAAAGTCATACTTCCAAAAGAGTACCAAGATTTTGCTCCATTTAATTCTTTCCCAAAAACAAATAGTCCTAGAAGCGATAACAAGGAAATAACATAAATAATACTACCAAAACGCTCAAAGAACTTAACATCCATAGCTAGCAAAAACGTAATGATCAAAAATGCTAATCCTATCCATAGAATTTGTTTCCCATACAACTCGTTCATGTCAAAAAAGCCAGCATATTCAGTCACTTGTGCCGCAGAATAAATAGTCATCCAACCTATAAAAACTAGAGCTGCATAAATAAGAATGATGTATAAGTCAAATTTGGGCCTATTTCCTATTCCCATGTTACGGTTTTAGAATATTAGGTTGAGGCTGCGAGCTTACCTCTGGTTGAATAAGTCCTTTATCAACTTTGGGATTAATTTCAAACGGCTCACCACTGTATGGTTTTGCATACTCATATTCTAGGCTATGGGTTAACAAATAAGTTTCTAAATCTTTACGTGTAATTTCACCTTTGATATGCTTTTCAATTAACAGGCTTGCAATTTTTGCAGCGTAACGAGAACCCCAATATCCGTTTTCTACAAATACGGCAATTGCGATTTGTGGATCATCCTTAGGCGCAAAAGCTATAAAAACAGAATGGTCAGTGAGCTGAGTGTGCTTACCATCAATTCTCATAAAATTCTCTACCGTTCCCGTTTTACCACAAATTTCAATTCCTGGAATATTAGCATACTTTGCGGTCCCTGTTTTATAAACGGCAGTCATTCCCTCTACTACTGGTTCAAAATGTTTTGCATCTACAGTCGTATAATTCTTTACCGTATAATCTGGATTATTGATAGGAACTCCATCAATAGCCTTAATGATATGTGGTCTGTAAAAATAGCCGCGATTTGCTATAGCCGCTGTCATATTTGCCAGTTGTATAGGTGTAGTAATCACTTCTCCTTGCCCTATAGCGTTTGAAATGGTAGTAGGTGCATACCATTTGTATTTATATCTACTGCTGTAGTATTCACCATTTGGTATCAATCCTTTTTTACCTACAGGAAGATCATATCCTAAATAATTTCCAAGCCCAAAACTGGTTACATGTCTATTCCAGTTATCCATTCCTTGTTCTGGAGTGTCTCCTTTTTCAATAATCCGTCTATAAACTTGTGCGAAATATGCGTTACAAGATTCTGATATCCCTGTACTTAAGGCCAAAGGAGATTTATGACTGTGACAACCCAGCGGTTTTCTGCCACCATAATCATAACCATGCCTACAAGTTAATTTCTCAGCAGTCGTTATTACTCCTTCTTGCAATCCTACAAGTGCATTTATAACTTTAAAGGGTGATCCAGGAGCATACTCAGCTTGTAGTGCTCTATTAACACCTGGTTTCTTAATGGTATCATTAAAAATAAGCACCGAGTTCTTTGAGCGATCACGTCCCATTAATAAAGCAGGATCATAATATGGTGCAGTTACTAATGTTAAGATTTCGCCAGTCTTAGGTTCAATTGCGACTATGCCACCGCGTTTATTTTGCATTAATAGCTCAGCATAAGCTTGTAAATCATTATCCAGTGTTATCGTTAAATCGGCACCTGTCTCAGGTATTGTATCATACATACCTTGCTCATATGATTCTAGTGCACGACCATAGTGATCTCTTATAAAATGTTTGACTCCTTTTTTACCGCGCAATTCATTTTCATACTGGAGTTCAATACCAGCCTTACCTGATAAATCTCCAGAAATATACCTTTCGTCTTTTTTAACTTGGCTCGGACTTACTTCACGTATATATCCTAGAATACTGGCGCTATGGTTTACTTGATATTTACGTAAAGAGCGTTTTTGAGCATAAAAACCTGGATATTTACGTAGCTTTTCTTGCAATGGCGCATATTCTTCTTGAGTAAGTTGCGGTAAAACAACACTACCTTTTTGCCAAGACCAGTCTCCAGCGTCTTCGATTTTTGATCTTAGACGAGTAGTATCCATTTTCAATAAGGTAGCTAACGATGAAATGTTTAAATTCTCAACATCCTTAGGAATAACCATAATATCATAAGCCACCTGATTTGCAACCATCAAATCACCATCACGATCATAAATGAATCCACGCTCTGGAATATCATAAACCGTCTTAACAGCATTTAACTCAGACTTGAGTTTGTAAGCGTCTCCTTTTAAAATTTGTAAATAGAATACTCGACCCAACAATGTAAGTCCAACTACAGATACTAGAAAGAATAATAGAATTTTTCTCATGACTTACCTCGCAATCCAAATAACACAAATAATATCACACCCATAAAGATAGAAGATAACCCTATAAATAACGTCATTTGAAGTACTTGAAGTACTTGACTCATGTTAAAATAAATAAGAATAAACAATACTAAATGATGAATAAATACACTCAATGCCAATAGCAATGCAAATCTATCTAGAGGTGATTTACTGATCTTTAAGTTTTTAGATAGATATCCTTGACCATAAACTAATTTGAGAAATACTGGCCTGACAAATGCTAAGGTTAAAGATGCTGCGGCATGAGCACCACCAGTATCTTGAAAAGCATCTACTATAATACCGATTATAAAAGCAAATATCAAAAAGGACCAGCGATTATTATCTACCGGATACAAGACCACAAACAATATATAAACCAGCGGACATATATAACCTAAAAACTCTACTTGATCCATTACAAATACTTGTAATAATAGCAGTCCTATAAATCGCAATATATTGTTGAGTAAGGTGCTATTCATTATTTACAACAGTTAAGGTATCTATTACTTGTATAGCTCTTACATCTCTACTTTTAATAACATATGCTGTTCCTAAATTTGTCATGTCATTGAATAACTCCACATCTATTTGATAACGACTACCATTTTCAACTAGTTGTGATTTCTTAATGACACCTATGAGAATATCTGGAGGAAAAGTAGTGGATTGTCTTCCTGTGACAATTGTATCACCTGGAGTCACTTTTGCAAGTCGAGGCACATCTATTAAAGACATGGTATAGGGATCATTACCGTTCCAAGTTAAAGACCCTATTACATTGCTACCTTTTATTTGAGCATTAAGTGACATCTCTGAATTGAGAATAGAAATCACCCTTGAGAATCGATTATTTGATATATCTACAATACCTAAAATCCCATCAGTGGTAATCACACCCATATCGACATCGATTCCTTGATTGCTACCTATATCGATTGTTAAATAGTTATCTCTTTTGTTATAATCATTTTTTATAACTCGAGATGGGAAGACTTTGTAAGGTATGCTATCCGTAAAAACTAAACTTATTTCATTACCAAGCAAAGTATCTCCGTTTGCTAAATATTTCATACGTAAAGCAGCGTTCTCTTTACGCAGGCGATCGTTTTCTTCTTTTAAGTTAAAATAATCATTGAAATCATTACGTGAGCTTAAGAAAGAACCTGTAATATTCCCTGTAGAATGAACAAAAGAATTGCGATGATAACTGTGAGACTGAATGGTAAAAATAAGAGCCACAAGCATTAAACTCATGTAGAGCAGCAAGTTTCTGTACTTAATCAGAAAATTGATAATTTGCTGCATCTAGAGCTTTATTTTATTTTGCTAATACACTTTTATAACGCTCTAAATTTTTAAGAGTCAATCCGGTACCTCTCACTACTGCTCGCAATGGATCTTCAGCAATGTAAACAGGTAAATCTGTTTTTTGAGATAAACGCTTATCAAGACCTCTTAACATAGAACCACCACCAGCAAGGTAAATACCCGTATTATAAATATCGGCAGCTAGTTCTGGTGGAGTTTGAGATAATGTTTCCATTACCGCATCTTCAACACGTAGAATAGATTTGTCAAGAGCTTTGGCAATCTCTCTGTATCCTATTTTCACTTCTTTAGGTTTTCCAGTAAGTAAATCACGTCCTTGTACGCTCATCTCATCTGGCGGCACCTCTAGATCTTCTGTGGCCGCACCTATTTGAATTTTAATTTTCTCAGCAGTACGTTCACCTACATATAGGTTATGTTGAGTACGCATGTAATAAACGATATCATTGGTAAATACATCACCCGCAATTTTAACCGATTTATCACATACAATTCCACCTAATGCAATTACTGCAATCTCTGTAGTTCCACCACCTATATCTACAATCATGTTCCCTTTAGGCTGCATGATATCGACACCTATTCCTATCGCAGCTGCCATAGGCTCATGAATTAAGTAAACCTCTTTACCGTTTACTCGCTCCGCACTATCTTTTACCGCTCGCATTTCCACCTCAGTAATACCAGACGGAATACAAATTACCATACGTAATGATGGTGTAAATAATTTTTTCTTCAATGCTGGAATCTCCTTGATGAACATAGAGATCATCTTCTCACTCGCATCAAAATCTGCAATAACACCATCTTTCAACGGTCTAATGGTTTTGATGTTCTCATGAGTTTTCCCTTGCATCATCGCAGCTTCTTTACCTACAGCAATAATTTTGCCTGTGGTACGATCACGTGCTACTATGGATGGACTATCTACAACGACTTTACCGTTGTGGACTATAAGAGTGTTTGCCGTACCTAAGTCGATGGCAATATCTTCTGTTAGAAAATCAAAAAATCCCATAAGATTATAGAGAGAAAAAAGGGTTTAATTACTTGAGCTCTACAAAGCTAAGACAATTCTTAGTGTTTAAAGTGTCTTGTACCTGTGAAAACCATCGCAATTTGATTTTTATTACAATAATCTATAGATAATTCATCTTTTATTGATCCACCTGGCTGTATTACAGCTTTAATTCCAGCGTTATCTGCAATTTCTACACAATCAGGAAACGGAAAAAATGCATCACTCGCCATCACCGCACCATCTAAATCAAACTTGAAAGATTGTGCTTTATGAATCGCTTGATTTAATGCATCTACACGAGAAGTTTGTCCTGTTCCACTAGCACATAATTGCTTATTTCTAGCAAGCACAATCGTATTAGACTTAGTATGTTTACATAATTTTGAAGCAAATAGTAAATCTTCTATCTGTTCACTCGTAGGAGCAAGCTGTGTCGCTGTTTTTAAATCTGCTTTAGAATCGGTTTTTAAATTAGCATCTTGCACTAGGAAACCGTTCAAGCTTGCTCTTACTTCCAGAGCGTTTGTGTTACGCTTTCGCGAAAGCGCATCTCCCACAAGTTCTAGCATTATTCTATTTTTCTTACCTTTTAAAATCTCAAGAGCTGCAGGATCAAAAGATGGTGCAATTACTACTTCACAAAACAGTTTGTGAATCTCAGTAGCAGTTGCAACGTCAATCTCCACATTTGAAATCAAAATCCCTCCAAAAGCAGAAACTGGATCTCCAGCAAGCGCATCTACATATGCTTGATGGATTGTATCGCGTTGTGCAACTCCACATGCA
>JALZUY010000155.1 GCA_023301395.1 Nonlabens sp. | reverse complement strand
TCACAAACTAAAGCGACTATATTTAACAATCTAGTTAATAAAATGGTCTACTCAGATATAATTTATCAATCTAAATTAATGCGTAACTAACTACTGACCTCTATAAATTTATTTTAGAATTTACATTAATTCAATCTTTCTATGAAAAGAGAAGAAGTGTTTTCGCTTCTTAAGAAAACTTTTCCGTTATCTTGTGTTCTACTAACATAAACCGTTAATTGATCGCCTCTTGTTAAATTCACTATTTCTGATATCGTTACACTACTGAAATCAACTGTTGTTTGATTAGGTGAAATCATTTCTTGACTTCTGTAAATACCACCTTCGTCTGTTCCATTAACTCGCAATCTAGCCTCTATGGCCAGGAGTGCTTGATTTGCGTTTAATGAATAGCCTTCAAGAGATAAGTTAATAATGGTTTTATAACGACCAGTTTCTCTTACTTCTAGAGTTTCATTATCAATGCGGTTATAAACCATTGCATTATCATTAAAATGTGCTGTAGATCCAAATATTTGAGCATTATCACCACTACTATTTAAATTTTTAGAAGAAGTTCCAAAATCTTCATTTCTAAATTTGGCCATACCACCTACCGTACCAAAAATAGGTTCCCATCTATTATTTTTAAAGAAGTAATAACCAACTCCAGTTGTAGTATTTGTATTATAAACAATTGTTCCATCTTCTGTTCCTATAGGTAAGGGAGCTACTGTAGATAAGTCATCGATGCTAGCCTTTGGAAAAAGAACACCAGATGTTCCTGTGGAATCTTCAATAGTTAAGGCAGCACCTATAGCTGGAGTGTCAGTGCCTACTGCCACTTGAGCATTTAAATTACTGTAGACTCCAATTAAAATTATAAAGAGCAGAAAAATATTTTTCATAGTATTTTTAAAAGTTAGTTTTGAATTTATCTTAATTTTTCAATAATAAATGCAGAGTTTCGTTCTGGATGCTCATTTACAGAAACAAGATCTATCCCTTCTAATCCACGGCAAGCAACGGAAATTTTTTCATTTGCATAAATTTCGATTACTTCTGTAAAATACAAAGTCCCATCGTCATCTCTATTACCTCCAGTTCGATCCATCTCTGTACTTCTATGTAAACTACCATCATATCTTATAGTAGGTATTGTGGTTGAATCATCGGTAATCTTCAATCTTCCTTGAATTGCACTCGACCCAGTGTTTTCCTGCTGCTCTAAACTAATAAAAACAGTAATTCTATAACGTCCGTTTTGTTGAATTCTAAGACTATTTACACTACCAGAAGGATCAGGAATTGGGGTAAACAAGGTTGCGTTATCATTAAAGACCACACCATTCATCAATTCAATGTCAATTTCAGTTGATGTGTTCAAATCTAAAGTTGAATCTCCATCTACTGATTCATCAAATTCAAACTTAGCTGCTCTATTTGAAAATAACTGAATAGGTGCCCATATAAAACCATTCCAGAAAAAGTGACCTTGGCCTGTGAAACTATTTGTATTGTATACCATTGTTCCTACTTCTGTTCCGGTAGGTAGTGGATCCACAGTATTGAGATCTTCAATATTAGCATCTGGTAATTTCACGCCATTTGTTCCGCTGCCGTCATCTACATGCAAGATAGTTCCATCTGCCGGCTCTATGGTCCCTATTCCAACTTGAGCATCGATAATCTGACAGGAAAATAATATCAAATAGATATATGATAAGTATTTCAAACCTGTATTTTTTTTCTTAATTCGCCGCAAAGCTATGTTATAAAGCCTTTGTAAAAATTTCATTTAAGAGGGAATCTGTAAATTTTCTGTAAAGCGTAATAATATTCGTTAAAACACTTAAAATCAGGATTTTTAAGATGTGAGATTCTAAATTTTTTCATTGAAACTAACAAACGTTAGTCTTTCTCTTATCATTTTGTATTTTCGTAGGGATTAAATAGTCTCGCTTTCGCGAAAGCGAGACTATTATAAAATTTACAGAAAGAATATGATTTTAGAAAGTTATATAAATGGACAGTGGCAAGCAGGTGAAGAAAAGTCCACACGTAATATGTATGATGCCATTACTGGTGATATAATAGGACTTACTAGTACAGAAGGACTTGACATTAAATCAGTATTGCAATACGGTCGTGATCATGGAAAAGTTTTAAGAGATATGACTTTTCAGCAACGTGGTAATATGATCAAAAAGTTAGCGCTTTATCTTGAGAAGCGTAAAAAACAATTTTATGACATCAGTTACAGAACTGGTGCAACACGAGCAGATAGTTGGGTAGATATAGAAGGTGGTTTTGGAAACTTATTTGCAAACGCAAGTTTGAGAAAACTTTTCCCAGATCAATCTTATGCTGTAGAAGGAGATGCTATCGATTTATCTCGTGGTGGTCGTTTTATGGCACACCATATATTAGTACCTCGTAAAGGAATTGCTGTACATATCAACGCATTTAATTTTCCCGTTTGGGGAATGTTAGAAAAATGTGCTGTGAACTGGATGGCAGGAATGCCAGCAGTAGTATTGCCAGCGCCACAAACTGCTTTTCTTACAGAAGCTGTTGTGCGAGAAATTATTAAATCTGGAATACTACCAGAAGGATCTCTACAATTGTTAAGCGGTCTAACCACAAGTATATTAGATACAGTAAACTCTCAAGATGTAGTAACTTTTACAGGTAGTGCGCATACTGGGAGAAAATTAAAATCTCATCCACGATTGCTAGAAGAGTCAGTGCCATTTACTATGGAGGCAGATTCGTTGAACTCATCTGTCTTAGGACCAGATGCGGTTCCTGGAACTCCAGAATTTGACATCTTTGTAAAAGAAGTACGTAAAGAAATGACTTCTAAATCGGGACAGAAATGTACAGCGATTAGAAGAATTCTAGTGCCAGAAAATTTGATGGAAGATGTGCAAATTGCACTGGGCAAGCAACTTTCTAAAACGGTTATAGGTGATCCATTATTGAGAGAAACTCGCATGGGTGCTCTTATAAATAAAGATCAAAAAACGGCAGTTCTAGAACAAATTAATAAAATCGCTCAAACGGCAAATCTTGTTTATGGTAGCCTTGATGAAGTAGAAGTTATAGGAGATCGTGCTCAAAATGGGGCATTTATGTCACCTATTTTAATGAGAGAAGACCAGCCGTTTAAGAACACACAAGTTCATGAGATTGAATGTTTTGGTCCTGTGAGTACATTGATGCCTTATAAAAATATTGATGAGGCGATTGAATTGGCTCATATGGGTAAAGGATCTTTAGTAAGCAGTGTGGTTACTAGTGATGACGCTTTTGCGAAAGCGTATACCATAAACGCAGCATCGTCACATGGTAGAATATTGACATTAAATAGAGATAGTGCACCACAATCCACAGGACACGGTTCTCCATTACCATTACTAGTTCACGGTGGACCAGGACGTGCAGGTGGCGGTGAAGAAATGGGTGGATTGCGCGGTATTAAACATTATATGCAACGATGTGCAGTTCAGGGAAGTCCAACTTCGTTAACTGAAATCACAGGTATTTATCAGCCAAATGGCGCTTATAAAAAAGCAGAGAACCATCCGTTTTCTTACCATTATGAAGATATCAAGCCTGGAATGAGCTTAGAGACACATAAAAGAACACTGACAGATAACGATATACAAAATTTTGCAAACCTGACTTGGGATCATTTCTATGCACATACAGACATTACAAGTCTTGATGGAAGTATCTTTAAGAAAAGAACGGCACACGGTTACTTTATTATAAGTGCTGCAGCAGGACTTTTTGTGTATCCTAATAAAGGACCAGTAAGTGCAAACTACGGTCTGGAAGATATCCGTTTCTTAAGACCTTTATATCATAACGATACCATTTATGTACGACTTACTTGTAAAGAAAAACGAGAAAGAGACGTTGCTGGTCGTGAGCACCCGTCTGGCATAGTAAAATGGTATGTAGAGGTTTTTGATGCAGAACCTGTAGATTATGAAAACGGTAAGACAGATGAGGAAGCGACAGCACTTGTAGCCGTAGCAACTATTCTTACGATGGTAGAGAAAAAGCAAACGGTGTTCCCTAATATTAATGAGGACTATATTAAGTCCGCTTTCGCGAAATTAGACGCTGAAACAAAACCACAATGGGGAACAATGACATCACAACACATGGTAGAACATTTAGAAATGAGTTACCGCATTGC
>JALZUY010000154.1 GCA_023301395.1 Nonlabens sp. | reverse complement strand
ATCATTATCATTAAGGATAAAGAGGCGATAAGCCCAGTGATTCTAGATAATTGTAAAGTAAAAGCTCTCATAGTATAATAATTTATGATGAATAGATAAAAATAAGTAGTTTTGATGGCTTAATAAACCTTTTAACAAAACTTAATTTATAATAACAAGTTTTGTGCCAAAATAAAGTTCATGGGAAAGAATCTAACAAGTAGGAGTGAAGACTATTCAAAGTGGTATAATGAATTAGTCGTAAAGGCTGATCTTGCAGAGAATAGTGCAGTGCGAGGATGTATGGTTATCAAGCCCTATGGCTATGCTATATGGGAAAAAATGCAAGCAGAGCTAGATCGAATGTTTAAAGAAACAGGTCATCAAAATGCCTATTTCCCGTTATTTGTTCCAAAAAGTCTTTTTGAAGCAGAGGAAAAGAATGCTGAAGGTTTTGCTAAGGAATGTGCTGTTGTGACTCATTATAGATTACAAAATGATCCTGACAATCCAGGGAAGTTAAGAGTTGATCCAGATGCAAAACTTGAAGAAGAGCTAGTTGTAAGGCCTACAAGTGAGGCGATTATTTGGAATACATACAAAGGGTGGATTCAATCTTATAGAGATTTGCCTCTCTTGATTAATCAATGGGCAAATGTTGTGAGATGGGAAATGCGTACTCGATTATTCTTGCGTACAGCAGAGTTTTTATGGCAAGAAGGTCATACTGCTCACGCTACTAAACAGGAAGCTCTTGAAGAAGCTGAGCAAATGAATGATATTTATGCGGAGTTTGCACAGAATTTTATGGCAATTCCTGTAGTAAAAGGATTGAAGTCTGAAAGTGAACGATTTGCTGGAGCAGACGAAACTTACTGTATAGAAGCATTAATGCAAGATGGTAAGGCTTTGCAAGCAGGAACCTCACATTTTCTGGGACAAAATTTTGCTAAAGCCTTTGATGTTAAATTCACATCTAAAGAAGGTAAGCAAGAGTATGTATGGGCAACTTCATGGGGTGTTTCTACTCGTCTAATGGGAGCATTAATAATGACACACAGTGATGATCAAGGATTAGTATTGCCTCCTAATTTAGCGCCCAATCAAGTAGTAATCGTTCCTATTTTTAAAACAGACGAACAGTTTGATGCAATTACAATAGTCGTTAATCGGTTAACGACTTCTTTGAGGTCAAAAGGCGTGACTATTAAATATGATAAAAGAGATACTTTGAGACCAGGAGCAAAATTTGCTCAGCATGAATTACAAGGTGTTCCACTAAGAATTGCTATAGGTTCGAGGGATCTTGAAAATGGAACTGTTGAACTTGCAAGAAGAGATACCCTTTCAAAGGAGACAACTCCTATAGATGGTATAGAGGATAAAGTAGTAGCTTTATTGGAGGAGATTCAACTATCACTCTACACAAGAGCCTTAGATTACAGAGATTCTCACATTACTGAAGTGAATTCATTTGATGAGTTCAAAGAAGTACTTGAGCAAAAAGGAGGTTTTATATCAGCTCATTGGGATGGAACCATAGAAACTGAAGATAAGATTAAAGAAATAACTAAGGCTACAATAAGATGTCTGCCATTGGAAGGAGAGGTAAAGGAAGGTTTTTGTGTGTTTACAGGCAATAAGTCAGCAAGAAGAGTCCTTTTTGCAAAAGCATATTAATCTTTTTTGAAAAAATTTGCTTTGTGTGTTTGTGGGATTGAAAAAAGTGTTTATTTTTGCATCCGCTAAACGAGCAAGTTTTAATGGCCCGTTCGTCTATCGGCTAGGACGCATGGTTTTCATCCATGTAAGAGGGGTTCGATTCCCCTACGGGCTACAATAATTAGGTTTTATTAAAACCACATTTAAAAGTATATGGCAAATCATAAGAGTGCTTTAAAGAGAATTAGAAGAAACGAAGTAGCTAGACTTAGAAATAAGTACCAGCATAAAACTACTCGTAATGCTATCAAGAAGTTGCGTGAGACTGAAGATAAGTCTGAAGCAGCAAAGCTTTATGTAGAAGTTACTTCTATGATAGACAAACTTGCTAAGCGTAATATCATTCATGATAACAAAGCTTCTAATATTAAGTCTAAGCTTGCTAAATTTGTTAATGCTTTATAGTATTAACTTGTAAGAAATTAAAAAGCCTTTCAGTAATGAAGGGCTTTTTTTATGCTTATTATTTTTCTGGAGAAACACATTTTAAATCGCAGAAGTATAGTGATTTCTATTAGCCTTTAATCATTAATTGACGGCGTAATTCCTTTTTTGAGGAATTGCTTACGCTTGATATGTCCAGTAATTGTTTTAAATATTGCTGAGAGTGTTGATGCTTAACTATTATTGCCGCTGTTCTTTTTGCGTTCATCCATCAACTGGCGACTGAGGTGTTGTTCTTTTTCTAGGGAACGACGTTTGTACGTTTCTAGTTCTTCCTCAGCGAGTTTTAAATTGGTTTGAGAAACTTTAGTAATCTCATTACTACTACGGTGTTTAAAAACTAAAATAATAAAGGCTAATAATAATGCGCCTATTATAGACCAAAGAATAAGATTGTAAGTGACTTTGTTTAACATGATTCCAAATAACGAAATAGAATTTTTCTCTTCATCTATTTTAGTAAGTTCGGTGTTTTTAAGTTTGATTTGTTCCTCTAACTTTAGAGTGTTTTGATCTTTGCTTGTGATTTGGTTTTCTAGGATATTAATAGAATCTTTTAAATCTTCAATGCGTTCAACAGTTTCTCTTTTAAGCTCTTGTAGTTTCGTTTGTTCGATTACTTTGAATTCTTGATAACGATTTGCTTCTTTTATTGTTTTTTCAAACTTAGCTTCAATTGTTTTGTGTTCGTTGGTTAGATTGTCTTGTTGAGCAATTGAAAGAAAGCTATATATAAAAGCGATGGAAAAAAGAATTGATTTCAAAATGAGGGATTTTAAAGTAAACGCCTTAAAAATAGTGATTATTTGTTTTGAGAACCTAGAATTTGTGAGGTAATCTTAATTTTGTTTTAAGCCAGCTTTCGAGAAAGCATAAAAAAAGAGCCTTCATAAATGAAGACTCTTTAAATAAGACAAATAATTTAAAATATTAGCTGTTCATTGTAGCTAAAAATTCTTCATTATTACGTGTTTGTTTCATGCGTTGAGATATGAATTCCATAGCTTCAACAGGATTCATATCTGCAAGATATTTTCTTAATATCCACATATGTTTAACTGCTTGTTCATCGAGTAACAGGTCATCACGACGTGTGGATGAAGAAGTAAGGTCAATAGCAGGGAATATACGACGGTTAGATATATTACGATCTAGTTGTAGTTCCATGTTACCAGTACCTTTGAATTCTTCAAAGATAACTTCATCCATTTTTGATCCAGTTTCTGTTAGTGCTGTAGCTATGATAGTTAAAGAACCACCACCTTCTATATTACGTGCCGCTCCAAAGAAACGTTTAGGTTTGTGAAGTGCGTTTGCATCAACACCACCTGATAATACTTTACCACTTGCAGGTTGTACCGTATTGTAAGCTCTAGCAAGACGTGTAATGGAGTCAAGTAGTATTACTACATCGTGACCACATTCTACCATACGTTTTGCTTTCTCAAGTACTATGTTTGCTACTTTTACATGATCATGAGCTTCTTTATCAAAGGTAGAAGCAATTACTTCACCATCAACGTTACGTTGCATGTCTGTAACCTCTTCAGGACGTTCATCGATTAGTAAAACTAATTGATACACCTCAGGATGGTTTGCTGCAATAGCGTTTGCGATGTCTTTTAATAACATCGTTTTACCTGTTTTAGGTTGTGCTACAATCATTCCTCGTTGACCTTTACCGATTGGCGCAAAAAGATCCATGATGCGCGTGGAAATAGAAGATTGACGATCTGCAATATTGAATTTCTCGTCTGGGAATAATGGTGTTAAGTGTTCAAAAGAAACTCTGTCTCTCACTACACTTGGATCTAATCCATTAATCTTACTTATTTTAATAAGTGGAAAATATTTTTCACCTTCTTTAGGAGGACGTACCATTCCTAAAACAGTATCACCTGTTTTAAGTCCAAAAAGTCTTACCTGTGATTGTGAAACATAAATGTCATCTGGAGATGCTAGGTAGTGGTAATCACTACTGCGCAAGAATCCATAACCGTCAGGCATCATGTCTAAACATCCTTCACTTTCAATAATACCATCAAACTCAAAGTCTGGATCGCGGTAGCGATTGCGAGTGTCTTTATTCCCTTTAGGAACATTGTTCTGGTTATTATTACGCTGATTCTTGTTGCGGTTATTGCGATCATTTCTGTCGTTACGATCACCGCTTTGATCATTGCGTTTTTCGTTTTTCTCGTTTTGAGGATTTTTTGATTTCTTATCGTTACTACGATCAGATTTCTCATTACGATTCTCATTCTGTTTAGGACGTGGAGCACGAGGCTCTTTTTTAGGAGCTTCGACCTTTTTCTCTGAATCTTCAACTTTATCTTGAGCTTCTTCCTTTTTTTCGACTTCTTTTCTAGGTCTTGGATTAGGCTTTCGTTGTTGTTTTGGAGCTTCTTTTTTCTCTTCGGCAGGTACCTTCTCTGATTTTGCAGGAGTTGTGTCTACATCCAGTTTTTTAACAACATCTGGGTTTGCGGCTTGAAGGTCAAGGATCTTGTAAACAAGGTCTAGTTTCCTGAGCTGCTTGAATTTAGGTACATTAAGTCCTTGAGCTATTTCCTGTAATTCAGGTAGCTTTTTTGATTTTAAATCAGCGATTTGAAACATAAATTATAATATGTGTGATATATAGTTCGATTGATGAACTGAAGGAATGATAAATTAATTTGGAGTTAGTTAACCTAGTAAGAGATGGTTAACATATCAGTGATGCAATAATACATATAAAAATTAATATGTACTATGCTTTTTTAATGATATATATTATTTTTGACCTCAGTTAAATAATATCAACTACTTTATTTTATTTATGATTCAACGCATTCAATCTATCTATCTTCTTATCGCCGCAGCAATATCTGGTGGACTTATTTGGGTAGTTAGTTTATGGAGTAATGTTGATGGAAGTAAAGTTATGGCAATGGATGAATTGAATTATTTCATTGCATTTATTGCGAGTGCAGTGTTATCACTCGGTGCTATTTTTATTTATAACAACAGAAAATTACAAACGGTTGTTAACCGTCTTAATATTTTATTGAATCTTATTTTGCTAGGAGTTTTCGTTTATCGATTGCTAACTATGTCTGGAGGAACGGCGGTTTCTGAGAAAGGCATTGGGATGTTCATACCTATCATTTCTATCGTTTTTTTAGTTCTTGCAAATAGAGCTATACGTAGTGATGAACAACTCGTAAAATCTGCAGATCGTTTTCGTTAAACACTGTATCTTAGTTTATTAGTGAAGAACCTGTGAGGCGCCACCTTGCAGGTTTTTATTTTTACGCTTTCGCGAAAGCGTAATCATCAATATTCTACTGATTTATTACCTATCGATCTTTCTCGACAACTTCAAGATTACTAATCTTTCCATCATTTATTTCAAAACGCAACATGGTACGTTTATGATGGAAACCATGAATTCCTATGGCTCCTGGATTCATGTGTAGACAATTGATTTTTTTATCATTTACCACTTTAAGAATGTGTGAATGGCCGCATATAAAAATGTCTGGAGAATTGTCATAGATTTCTGTTCGTACACGCTGATTGTAACGTCCTGGATAGCCGCCTATGTGTGTGATCCATATATCCATTCCTTCACATGTGAACCTATTGTTTTCTGGAAACTGCATTCTTGCTTTATCGTCATCTATATTTCCCCAAACGCCTCGCAATGGTTTTAAGGCAGCTATTTGATCAGTAACCGTTAAATCACCTATGTCGCCAGCATGCCATACTTCATCGGCTTGTTTTACGTACTTAATGATAAAATCATCTATATGACTATGCGTGTCTGAAAGGAGTAATATTTTCATAGTTCAAAGATAGTTAGTGAGTTGATTAGTTCATGAATCTTTGAGTTGAAAAAACGACCGACTTCTCGTCCTTGCTTATGCAAAGTCTCGTGACTATCGACTATTGATTTTATTATTCATAGATGCAGACTTAAGTACGTATCTATGAATATGGTTCGTCTGTTGTGAGCAAAGTTAAGTATAGCGATAATGAGCCAGTTTGTTGTTATATAGTCTTGATTCTATATTCTATGAAGCGTAGCGGTCTAACCTCTTATTCTTTATCTTTGTGTCAATGCAGGAGAAACAACGTTATTTTATGGAACTGGCTTATGATGGTACTAACTATCATGGCTGGCAGCGACAACCGCAAAGTATAACTGTACAAGAGGTTCTTGAGGATGGATTGAATAAAATGTTGCGTGAAAAAGTGGCTATTCAAGGTGCTGGAAGAACTGATGCTGGTGTACATGCTGCATGTATGGTCGCTCATTTTGTTTATGGAGGCGAAATAGATTTAGAACATCTTGTTTATAGAATGAATAGATGGTTACCTAAAGATATTGCGGTATACAATGTGAAGCCAGTTACTGAAAAAGCTCATGCTCGTTTTCACGCTACAAAACGTTCTTATGAATATCATTTTTTATTGAGACCTGATCCTTTTCAAATCCAGCAGGCTTATGTTCTTTTTAGAAAGCCAGATTTTGAATTAATGCAACAAGCGGCTTCTATATTACTAGAATACAAAGATTTTGAATGTTTCTCAAGGACTAATACTGATGTGAACACCTTTATTTGTGATCTTACCGAAGCTCATTTTGAGTTCAAAGAACACAAAATAATTTTTCATATTACAGCAAATCGTTTTTTACGAAACATGGTAAGAGCTATAGTAGGCACTTTACTCGATATAGGGTATTGTAAAAAGAAGGTAGAGGATATGCATGAAATCATTGCTTCAAAAAACCGAAGTAATGCTGGTGCTAGCGCTCCAGCAGGTGGATTGTTTCTAACCAAAATTCATTATCCAGAGGAATTATTTTTATGAACGATAAAATAATTTTTCAAGAAAAGCAACGCTTTAATCAATGGTGGTTATGGCTTATTATCATAAGTCTAGCCTTTGTGCCTTTATTACAGTTCAATTTTAAGGAAAACCTAGTAAGTCAATTGACTATTGATAAACTTATCACAAGTGTTATTGTGGCTCTTATTTTGGTTCTATTTTTAACCATTAGAATGACTACGAGCATTACAAATGAGAAAATTATAGTTTATTTCTTTCCATTTGTAAAAAAGGAATTCAATTGGAGAGAACTTAACCATGCTCAAGTAATCGATTATGGATTTATAGGTGGATGGGGAATTAGACTACGGACAGACTATGGAACTGCTTATAATTTGAGAGATTCTAAAGGTTTACACATTAAAACTGACGATAAACAATTTATTATCGGTACACAAAAAGAAGAAGAATTGCGATCTAATATCGCACACTTACTAATATAAATATGGCATCTACTACGGGTAATGCGTTCAATTTTAATTTATTTAGGAGATTACTCTCTTATACAAAACCTTATAAAGGTACCTACTATTTTGTAGCACTATCTGCTATTCTTCTTGCTGGACTATCAGTCGTTATGCCAGAGTTGATCAGGATCCTGATAGATGATTACATCATACCTCAAAAGTTAGGTGGTATTTATATAGTAATCTGTGTTATGCTAGGAGTACTTCTCTTAGAAGTATTGCTACAGTTCTCTTTTATCTTTTATGCAAACTGGTTAGGTCAACAAGTGATTAGAGATTTAAGGTTAAAGCTTTTCAGTCACATGTTGAGTTTTAAGATGAAGTACTTTGATACTAGTGCGGTAGGAAAATTAGTGACTCGTGCTGTAAGTGATATAGAAACCATAGCTAGTATTTTTTCTCAAGGACTATTTGTGATTATTTCAGACTTGCTTAAAATGCTGGTAGTACTAGCTTTTATGGGTTATAAAAGCTGGCAGTTAACACTAGTTTCTTTAATAGTAATGCCATTCATTTTATATGCTACGAGAGTTTTTCAAAAGGCTATGAAAAAGGCGTTTGAAGATGTGCGCAATCAAGTGAGTAATTTAAATTCTTTTGTTCAAGAAAGAGTGACCGGTATGAAAATAGTTCAAATTTTCAACCGTGAGAAAGTGGAGTATGAAGAGTTCAAAGAGATTAATAATAAACATAGAAATGCATGGGTAAAGACCGTATGGTACAATTCGATCTTCTTTCCTATTGCTGAGATGGCGTCTAGCATTACCATTGCGCTGATTGCTTTTGTGGGTTTTAAACTTATAGTTGCAGATAGTGCAATGCAAAGTGATGATGGAGTACTGAGCATAGGTACTATAATCATGTTTATCACGCTGGCTCAAATGCTATTCAGGCCGCTTAGACAAATAGCAGATAAGTTCAATACACTTCAAATGGGAATGGTGGCTGCAAATCGCGTTTTTGGAATTATTGATACAGATTCAACTATTGAAAACAACGGTAGCATTCAAGCAAATAACTTGAAAGGAGAAATCTCTTTTGAAGATGTGAAATTCAGTTATGTGGATGATGAACTGGTATTGAAGGGAATAAGTTTTAATGTAGAGTCAGGTAAAACGGTAGCGATAGTAGGAGCAACAGGTGCTGGTAAATCAACCATTATCAATTTACTGTCTCGTTTTTATGAAATAGATAGCGGTAAAATCCTTATTGATGGAACAGATACAACCGCTTATGATTTAGGTAGTTTACGATCTGAAATTGCTGTGGTGTTACAAGATGTATTCTTGTTTGCAGACACTATTTTAAACAACATTACGCTTAACGATTCTAGTATTACAGAGGATGATGTCGTAAATGCTGCTAAGGAAATAGGAGTACATAAATTTATATCATCGCTTCCAGGTGGTTATCATTATAACGTTAAGGAGCGTGGTGTTATGTTAAGCTCTGGACAGCGCCAGTTAATTGCGTTTCTAAGAGCTTATGTTTCAAATCCTAGTATTCTAGTGCTGGATGAGGCAACGAGCTCTGTAGATGGTTACAGTGAGCAGTTAATTCAAGACGCTACTGATAAGATTACAAAAGGGCGCACTTCAATAGTTATAGCTCATAGACTTGCCACTATTAAAAAAGCAGACAAAATCATCGTAATGGATTCTGGTAACATCGTAGAGATAGGATCACACAGTGAATTATTACAAAAGGCTAACGGTTATTATAAGAACCTCTACGAAGTCCAGTTTGCAAAAGATGAGGTTGCTTAATAGTTATTTGCTTTATTGAGTTACGTTTTCGCGAAAGCGTATTCTAATTTATTTACTTGATAGCTGCAGGAAATAGTGTTCCAAGATCCCATGATGGATCAATTATTTTTTTATAAATAAGAGCAATTAGAAACCCTAAAATCACTACCACTATAGTAATTACTATGGTTGTCACAACCATTACCATTAAAGCGATCAACATTTTTAAAATAGCTTCTTGCCAGCTTAATTGAAAACATCTTTTATAACAATACGTAATATATAATGGCATAATTACATAGGACATAAAGCTCCAGTAAATGAATGAAGAAGGACTCAATAATAAAAGAGGAATTGATATAAAATTAGTCGCGATTACTATGTGACTATATGTATACATATAAAACACTACGTGCTCGGTAAAATTAAAATACTTTTTACCCCAAAATGTTATTTTACCTATTAAAGCCATTATAGGCATAGAAGCAAAAATTATAATACTCAAGTATTTAGATTGGACCTCTTGAATTTTTTGCTGCATTTTAAGCTCGGCATTAATCCTTTCTTGAGAGTAGCCCATTTCCTTATATAAACTTTCAAGATCCATTATCTCCATCATGTTTATATCCATGAATTTCATGATAAACATAAAGGCTCCGGTTACAAATAAGGAAAGTAATAAGTAGCGCACAGCGTCTACATAATTCATACGACGACCGGTTATGTAACCCATGATTACATTTTCTGGTTTTCTAAAAAGGTCTATAAAGGTGCGTACAAATTTAGTGTCTACACCTACGTACATGTCTGCAAAATCTTCACCTACATTACGTAATGTGATTCGTTTTTCAATCCACTTTGCACCACAGTCCGAGCAATAAGTTTTTCCAGCATATACTAAGCTTCGACAATTTTTACAGTTCCTTTCCATTGAGGTTTGAATTTAATGTTTCTAGCGTTTCAGGGCTAAAGTATGCAATGAATATAACTCCTATTATTACTACGATTATCATTATAGCAAATGAAATTAAAGTAGAAAGAGTAGTAAGTAGAACACCTTTAAATGTTGCGTTCCAAAAGGATAAAGCAAAAATTCTTTTATAATACCAAGCTGTAAGAATAAATATAAGAATAGAGGTAAAAGAAGAAAAATTGAAAAAGTTTATAGATGTAAGTAGTAAGATAGGTGTAGATAGAAAATAAAGAATATTTCCAATACTATATACATAACCGAATACCACAAGGTGTTCTACAAAATTATATTTCTTCTTATAAAAAATAGCCCAAGCGGCAACCGCATAGAAAGGTACTAATAATGAGGTGATAAATCCCATGTAGTCAAATATCTTAGTGATATACTCTGCAGAATTTTTACTGTTGATTGTAATGCCTTCTAGACCTAATAGTTCTGGAGCTACCGTTTTAGTAATAAATATATGTGCTCCAAAAAGTGTTAAACTTATAAAGTAAAAATTAATCACGTTTACATACTTCTTGCGCTGTCCTGTGATATAACCGTTTATGACATCTTCGGGATATCTAAAAAGAGTAATGCAGGTCCTCATAAATACATTCTCAGTTCCTAAATAACGCTCGGTAAACTCGGCTGTGATTTTGCGAGATGTAAGTCTATAGTCCAGCCATTTTGCGCCACAATTGGGGCAATAGTTGAATTTATTTGTATACCTAGTGGTGCAGTTTTTACAGGTTTTCACTCAAGATGTTTTTTAATCCTAACAGATAAGTCTTCTAGGTTCTCAAATGTTTCAAATTCGGCATTATTAATTAGTGAGATCTGTCCTGTTTCTTCACTTACTGCAATCGCAATCGCATTACTACGTTCTGTAACACCTACAGCAGCTCTGTGTCTTAACCCAAACCGTTGTGGGATACTACGGTTGTCAGAAACGGGAAGGATTACACGTGTTGCTGTAATTTTATTACCTTCAATAATCATCGCACCATCATGTAGAGGTGAATTTTTAAAGAAAATACTTTTAATAATAGACGCATTAACGATGATGTCTTGTGCATCACCAGTATTTTTAACAAATTCCAATGAGCCATCTCGTTTAATAACGATAAGTGCTCCAGTAAGAGTCTTAGACATTTCATCACAAGCCTTTACAATTTGATCAATTGCGGTATGTGCAGTGTCAGCATCATCTTTTAAAAAGCGCAACTGCTTGAGAAAACCACTTCGAGATGTGAAATTTGTAGAGCCCAGCATGAGTAAAAATTTCCTGATTTCTTGCTGGAATACAACAATAACAGCAATCACACCAGCACCTGCAAAGGCATCAAAAGCACGACTTAATAGTTCCATTTTTAAGGAACTCGTGATACTGTAAATTAAATAAATAATTACAATACCTATAAAAATCTTGATTGCTGGAGTTCCTTTCACTAAACGATACAGATAGAAAATAATTCCTGCTACAAGAATAATATCTATGACATCAAGAATTCTAAAATCTGGTAACTCCACTTTAGTCAGTTTTTGTAAAAATAGGTTTTAATTTGAATTTAGCATGCTCTGTAAAGCAATCACTTCCATTGCTTCTTTTACATCATGCACTCGCAATATAGATGCACCATTCTGTAAACAAACCATATGTAATGCACTTGTCCCATTTAAAGCATGAGCAGCGGTTGTGTTTAGCGTTTTGTAAATCATTGATTTGCGGGAAACTCCTGCAAGTAATGGCACGTTATGAGCAAGCAGTAATTCTTGTTGTTTTAGTAATTCAAAATTTTGGCTTGCTGTTTTTGAAAACCCATAACCAGGATCTATGATGATATCATTTATTCCAGCGACTCTTGCGGCAGCAATACGTTCAGAGAAATAATAGTTCACTTCTTGAAGTAAATTAGCATAGTTAGTTAATGATTTCATCGTTTGTGGAGTGCCACGCATGTGCATCATTATATATGGAACTTGATGTTGCGCAACGGTTTCAAGAACAGTATCATCCAGCATAGCAGCACTTATATCATTTACAATATTTGCTCCATGTTCTATGGCTTTTTTCATCACGCTGCCGCGGAAACTGTCTATACTTAAATTAAGGTCTTTAAATTCCTTTTTAAGTAAATCAATCATAGGAATAACTCTGCTTAATTCTTCTTCAATAGAAACGTCAGTTCCGTCAGGTCTAGAGCTATAGCCACCTATGTCTATAAAAGTTGCGCCATCAGAGAGCATTTTTGATACTTGCTGTAATAAATCGACATCAGTTTTGAGCTTGCCGCCATCATAAAAAGAGTCTGGTGTAACGTTAACTATTCCCATAACTCTAGGTTTAGAAAGATCTATTAACCTGCCGTTACAATTGATGGTATGCATTAAAATATGGTTATTTGAAATTTAAAGCCGAAATTTACGCAAAATATTACCCGTTTATGTCCCAGACCAGTCAGCAATATGATGCCGTGATTACCACATGTAGAGATCTTTTTACTAAGAAAATGAAAGACTATGGTAGTGCCTGGCGCATATTAAGATTGCCATCTCTTACGGATCAGATTTTTATCAAAGCACAACGCATACGTGGATTACAAACTCTAACTGAGTCAAAAGTAGATGAAGGACAAGAAAGCGAATTCATAGGAATTATCAATTACTCCATAATGGCACTAGTACAACTAGAAAAAGGAGTAGTGGAACAACCTGATTTATCACTTGAAGAGTCGCTAGAATTATATGACCAGCATGTTGCTGTCACTAAGCAATTAATGATGGATAAGAATCATGACTATGGTGAAGCATGGCGAGATATGCGTGTAAGCTCATTAACTGATTTGATTCTTCAAAAACTCTTGAGAGTAAAACAAATTGAGGATAATGAAGGTAAAACTATTGTCTCAGAAGGTTTAGATGCAAACTATCAAAAAGA